>JAEXJU010000067.1 GCA_023448955.1 Bacteroidota bacterium | reverse complement strand
GAACGTGACTCATATCAACCGTGTTATAATCCCGGCCGCCTTCCGGAGCTCCGTAAAGTGCAAAATGCTTAACACACGCCAGCATTGTATTTTTATCCATCAGATCTTTTCCCTGGTAACCATATACCATTGCTTTAGCGATCTCACTTCCAAGATAAGGATCTTCGCCGGAACCTTCAGCCACTCTTCCCCATCTCGGGTCTCTGGAAATATCCACCATTGGCGAGAATGTCCAGTTGATACCGTCTGCAGTAGCTTCCTGAGCAGCAATCTGCGCAGATCTCTGGATCAGATTCATATCCCAAGAACCAGCCAATCCCAATGGTATCGGAAAAGTAGTCTCATAACCATGAATGACATCCATCCCGAAAATCATCGGAATTTTTAAACGGCTTTTTTCCATCGCAACCTTCTGAACATCGCGAATTTTATCTACACCTTTGATATTAAATAATCCACCAACAAGACCTTGTTCTATTTTTTTTCCAATGTCCGAACTCTGAGCCTGACCTGTTGTAAAATCACTTGCTCCCGGAAGATTGAGCTGGCCTATTTTCTCATCCAAAGTCATTTTGGAAAGCAGATTATCCACAAACGCCTTTTTCTTAGTCTGATACTGAGCAGACTGAAAAGACTGAACAGGCTTTGACACGATATCCTGTGCCATAAAATAGGGCGAAAGTGCTAATGCAGCAAAGATTACAAACTTTTTCATATACTATTTTTTATTATTAGGCAATATAAAATCCATTGATTTCATATGCTACTTTATTTTTAAGATTTTATTTTTTGAGATAACATCCACTCATATAATTTCGGATCCGAGTAAGTCGAGTCCCAAGAATTATGATTATCATTTGGGAATATGGTCAATTCTGCTTTTGGATTAATAGGATGTAATTTCTGATAGAAATTGAACGCGTTTTCCGGAAGAACGACATCATCTATTCCTCCGTGGAATAGCTTGATATTTAAATTCTTGTATTGATGGATATTGGCCTGCATTACTCTATCTGTTGGAGCACAGACAGCGGCAACTGCTGCAAACATTTCCGGATGCTCACCAGCCAGCTTCAGAGTTCCCCAGCCACCCATAGAAAGACCGGTGAGATAAATTCTCTGTTTATCGATGTTGTATTTTTCGGAAATTTCTTTGACCAGGAAATAGACCGCATCTGTATCCCACCACGTGTCTGCCGGGCATTGAGGCGCCAAAATGGCGACAGGTTCTTTAATAAGATTTTTATAGGTAAACGGACTGTGCGCTTTTACCATTTCAAGATTATTGCCGCGCTCACCTGAGCCATGAAGAAAAACGACCAAAGGTAATTTTGATTTGGAATCTTTCGGGATGTCCAGAATATAAGAAAGCTTTTTCTGAATCTTTACTTCTTTATTAAACTCGGATTTTATTTCCTGAGCGCTTACCACAGATGCCAATCCGAGGAACAACAATGGCAGTAATTTTATTTTTAAGTTCATCTGTTGAATACATTTTAAATGACAAACCGAGTGACTTGGTCCGAATTTTATTTTATGTCAAATCCCTAGCCCTGATCGCAGCGGTTACCCCACAGCAAGCGCTTCGACAGGCTCAGGACAGGCGTGCTTGCGAGGAGTATGAGCGCAGAGCAGGTTCCCGGCTACCAATTTTTTATTTAATCAAAATGAGACAATAACTATTACCCGCTAAAGATAATACTTTTTATTAATCTATATGATGTTTCGCCGATTTGAATCCTATTTTTTTGAGTCCGGTTCTGATTTCTGGTGCATTCATAAAAAGATTCCAAAGCAAACCCGTGCGATAATTCTCAATCATTGGCGCAATTGTTCCCTGATCTATAGCCAGATATCTTGGCGTGAACCAATCATTATAATTAATAGATGTAGCATCATAAGGCCCGGCTTGCCCAATGAAATTGGGTTTTTCCGTGTAAAGGAATCTCAGAAAAGCAAGCGATTCTTTTGGTGTGTAAGGCATTGAACTGAGTGCAGCTGTGGGTGTGATAACGCCGAAGTCTTCTTTCATAGGCTGGTGTGCTGCATAGCCAACAGAGCCGTCTTTATTTCTGGTGTAACCTGCGGTAAGTCCCCAATATTTATCCGAATAACCTTTGAATTTATATGGATTTTCCAAACAATATTTGTAGTCTATTAAAACGTGATTTCTGTTCAGATCCCAATAGCTTTTGACATATTTATCCGATAAATCTCTTGGATCCAGACCTAGATAAGAATACTGTGACCAGAACAATGGCCCCCCAAACTCTTCTGCATAATTATGTTTTACGAAAAGCGGAAGTCCATATTTAGTACGATCTGTAGTGTAGGTTCCGTTTCTTGTCCAGCCTTTGTTATACGTATCATAATCTATGGAATAATCCGGTGATGAAGCTGCCATTACATAAGTAATAAGACATTCATTATAACCTTCCAGCGGAAAATTCATCTCCCAGCCGTAAGTGGGCGACCAATGCCAGTAAAGCACTTTTTGTCCGCCTTTGGTGTACCAGTTCCACTCCACACCTTTCCATAGTTTATCCATCTTGGCGGCAAGTTGTTTTTCTTCTTCGTTACCGTTTTTGAAATATTCCCGAACGCAGATGATTCCCTGAACCAAAAATGCGGTCTCTACCAAATCTCCACCGTTATCTTTCTTGCCAAAAGGAACGACTTTACCCGTTTCTCCATTGATCCAATGTGGCCAAGCACCATGAAAACGGTCTGCTTTTTCCAGAAAATCGGCAATATGTGTCAGTCTTTGTACAGCTTCTTTTCTTGGGATGAATTTTCTATCTACGCCAACCAAAATGGTCATCAAGCCAAATCCGGAACCACCAGTGGTAACAACATGTTTGTCATTGTCTGGATAGATATCATCCTCGTGATAACGCTCTCTTCCCAAAAAAGAATGAGGCTCGGCAAAATCCCAGAAATATCTGAGAGCATCGCTTTGGACTTTGTCCATCAATTGGTTATCTGAAAGATTGATTGATGCTGAATTAGCTTTACTGGATTTTGCAGATTGTACGTTTTGACATGAAACCAATGCTGTGACTGATAAGATAGATATTGCGAGGAAATTTTTCATTTTTTTTTATTTTTTAATATCTAGAATCCGTGAATTGAAGAGTGGAAACCAAGTTTTAATAAACCTTGTCTCACATCCGGGGCATTCATAAAGAGATTCCAAAGAAATTGATTTTTATGATTCTCAATCATTGGCGCAATGGTACCTTGATCTATTGCCAAATATCTTGGTGTCACCCAATTGTATTGAATAGAATAGGCATCGTAAGGCCCAGCAACGCCAATATATTTTGAATAATTTTCGTTGTAAAGGAATCTGAGGAAATTCATACTTTCTGTAGGCGTATATGGCATATCCGAAATAGCTGCTGTAGGTGAAATAATTCCCAGGTCATTATTCGGTTGATGGGCTGCATAATCATCGTCGCCTGTTTTTGGATTTCTGGAATAGCTGGCGGTCAGCCCCCAACTTTTCGAACTATACCCTTGCCAGGATTTTGGATTTCGGACACAATATTCGTACATAATTTTAGCATGATTGGTAGTTGCATCACCATAATTGACATACTCATCTGTCAAACCTCTGGGATCTAATCCCAAAAAAGAATAATGTGCCCAAAACATTGGCCCTACTGTTCCTGTTGCTCCATTATGATTGACCACCAAAGGAATTCCGAATTGAGAACCAGAAGTCTTGATGGCGCCATTTCTAGCCCAGCCATTTTGATAAACTACTTTTTCTATTGGGAAAGTTGGCGATGCAGCTGCCAAAACATAGGTTATCAATGTTTCATCGTATCCCTGAAGCTGATGATTGAGCTGCCACTCGTAATTAGGCGACCAATGCCAAGTTAGCGTGTTAGGAGCTGCTGGATTTTTTGTGTACCAGTTCCATTCGATGCCTTTCCAAAGTTCATCTGCTTTTTGAGACAATGCTAATTCTGATGCATTGGTAGAATTTTTGAAATATTCGCGCACACAGATTAAACCCTGCGCAAGAAAAGCCGTTTCTACCAAATCTCCGCCATTATCAATCTGTCCAAAAGGTATAACCGAACCATTGGTTCCGTTGATCCAATGCGGCCAAGCTCCGTGAAAGCGATTGGCTGTTTTAAGAAAATCAAGTGCGGTTGTTAATCTCGTAACAGCATCCTGCTGAGGAATGTAACCATTCTTAATTCCAGTCAAAATGGTCATCAACCCAAATCCTGAGCCTCCTGTGGTTACCACATTGGCATCCTGTCCAGGATTGTCCGTATGATATCTTTCTCTTGCCAGCTTGGAATTGGTCTGTGCAAAATCCCAAAAATATTTTAGTGCGTCTTTTTGCGTCATTTCTATGATTTGGGCATCGGTGTAGACAGTGGCTGATACTGGGGGATTTCCTACTGAAGAATTATTTACATCCCAATCACTTGAATTAGAGCAACCAAAAAAAACGAGTGAAGAAGAACAAGTAATAAACTTAAAGAAATTCTTTTTTAACATTGATTTTATTTTTTATGAAAAACACTTTATGAACTGGTCATAAAGTGTTTTCATTGTTATTATAATACTAAGATAAGTATTTTCTATTGCATTATTGTTTGGATTTCAGAATCTGTCAATGCTTTATTAAAAAATCTAAATTCATCAATCATACTTGTATCTGAGAAATGATCCCAATACGAAAAGGTAGGTTTCCCAGAACCTAGTGTTAAATTTTTACAATTTGCAAAATTAATAGGAGCTGATAGAGTTGAGGTTCTCTGTAAAACTCCATTTAAATAAATTTTTGATTCGGTTTCAGAAATAGTTACTGCAATGTGAACCCATCCTGTATTATTACCCAAATTAAAACCATCATTCCAAGATTCACCGTTACCAATTCCTACATTTAACTTTACGGTTTTAGTTCCCTCTCTAAAAAGACGGAAGCCTTTTTTTCTGCTATCGTCGTTATTGGTTTCGGATTCATCTCCCACAACTACAATACCTGCTCTATCTTGGGAAACGTCAACTTTATACCAAAATGATAGAGTTAATTCTTTCGTTCCAAATAAATTATCAATGGGGTATGTTAAATAACTATCTGTGACACCTTGATATGCTGAGCCTATGTGACCGCCTGCAACAGTTTTCGGTGAGCCCACGATGGTTAAATTATTTGTACTAATTAAATCCGTAAAAATATTACCTGCCGAAAATGGCACATAGAATGTTTCACTATCGAGCAATTTATAATATTTATCAATACTAAAGCTAATTGATTTTGTAGATGTTTTACCTGTTAAATCTTTTGCATTAACAGTAAAAGTATGATTGCCTATTCCAAGATTGTTATAATTATAACTACCATTCATTATCCTATAATCAATAAACTCATCATAGTTGGCTAATTTTTTACCATCCAACAATAATTCTACATTACCAATCTCGATATCATCTGCGACTTTAAATTGAAAATTTACATTAGAGCTATTTACAGCTGAAGGTATGAAAATATTACCAGTAGGACTCATAATTTCTACAGTAGGAGCAGCTTTATCATCTCCAGCTGAAACTTGGCTGATGTCATCAATATAGCCTTCTGAACAAGCTGACAAAGCTAATAGCGAAATCGTGGCAAATCCTATTTTTATTATGTTTTTCATTTTTTTTTGATTATTTTAGAGAGTTAATTTTATCAACTTGAGCCAA
>JAEXJU010000045.1 GCA_023448955.1 Bacteroidota bacterium | reverse complement strand
ATGTTCACCTGAGTGGTGGTGTAGGAATTGGTGGTGTGCTGGAGCCTTTGCAGGCTGCACCGGTAATCATCGAAGATGATGCTTTTATTGGCTCACGTTGTATCGTTGTTGAAGGTGTCCGTGTTGGTAAGGAAGCGGTTTTAGGAGCTAATGTTTGTCTCACAATGTCCACTAAAATCATAGACGTAACGGGAGATGAGCCTGTAGAAATGAAAGGTTACGTTCCGGAAAGATCTGTGGTGATTCCGGGAAGTTACACCAAAAAATTTCCGGCTGGAGAATATCAGGTTCCTTGCGCCCTGATTATTGGAAAAAGAAAAGAATCTACGGATAAAAAAACCTCTCTTAATGATGCTTTGAGAGAAAATAATGTTGCTGTCTAGAAAATATAAACAAGACTACCTGTTTTCGGACAGGTAGTTTATCAATGCTAATAACCAAACCGTGAAGCAAAAGTTTATCAAATTTATCTCGGATTACAGAATAATCTTTGTGATTTATATTATAATTGCAGCAATTAGCGCTTTCAGCAAGTATAACAGAGGCGTGGGTAATTATAATAATTATTTGATTTTCAAAAATGTATTCCTCAACACTTTGCAGGAAAAAAATATTTACTTGCCATATCCGGATCTTTTTTTTGACACCAATCACTACGGGGTTTTTTTTAGCCTGCTGATTGCTCCTTTTGCAATGATGCCGGACTGGCTGGGCTGTATTCTCTGGAATGTAGCAGTTACAATGGTTTTTCTGTATGCTATTTATAAGTTTCCTTTTTCAGATAGAAAAAAATCTTTTTTTGCCTGGCTATGTCTTCAGGAATTTATTACTGCTGCAGTATCTTATCAGTTTAATATTGCGCTTACCGGAATTATTATGTTGTCCGCAATTTACATTTACGAAAGAAAAGAAACAGAATCTGCTTTTGCTATTCTGATTGGAACTTTTGTAAAAATATATGGGATTGTTGGGCTTTCGGCATTTTTCTTTATCAAAAATAAACTTCGGTTTATTATTAGTTTAATTGTCATTGCTGTCTTGTTTTTTCTTTTACCAATGATTATTTCCAGTCCGAAATTTGGGCTTCAGTCTTACTTTGACTGGTACACTTCTCTTTCCGAAAAAAATCTCTCGAATCAGGTTTTAGGCAACAGACAAGATTATTCATTAATGGGTGTTGTAAGAAGAATTTTACAAGATGCAAGCATATCTAATCTTGTATTCCTAATTCCCGGGTTTATTCTTTTTATGACGCCTTATCTCAGAATCAGCCAATACAAAAATCTAAGTTTTCAAATGATGATTTTAGCTTCAACATTATTATTTGTAGTGCTATTCAGTTCGGGTTCAGAAGGTCCAACTTACATTATTGCAGTTGCAGGTGTTATGATTTGGTTTTTGATGCAAAAGACAATCTCCAGGTTAGACATTGGAATTTTAATTTTTGTGATGATTTTCACCTGTTTTGCTTTCTCCGATCTGTTTCCAAAATCCATAAAAGAAGATGTCTTTGTAAAATATTCTACCAAAGCCATTCCTTGCATTGTGGTTTGGTTCAGAGTGATATATGAGTTGCTGACAAAGGATTTTGAGAAAGAATATAAACTCCATTAAGAGACGCAAAACGATGAAAAAAATTTCCATAATTATACCGGCTTATAATGAAGAAGGCAATCTTTCGCTCATTCATTCCGAGATCAGAAAAGTTTTTCAAACAATTGATGCTTATAATTTCGAAATTATTTTTGTGAATGATGGTAGCCGAGATAACACACAGAGATATCTGGAAAAATTGGCTTCGGAATTTCCGGAAGTAAAATACATAGAGTTTTCTCGCAATTTCGGACATCAGAATGCTGTAAAAGCAGGAATGGATTTTGCAGATGGAAATGCTGTGATTTCTATGGATGCAGATCTTCAGCATCCTCCAAAATTAATTCCCTTAATGATTCAAAAATGGGAAGAAGGATTTGACATAGTTTATACCATTAGAAAATATTCAAAAAATATCAGCTATTTTAAAAGAAAAACGTCTGATTTTTTTTATCATATTTTATCGAATTTGTCAGATGTTGAGTTAGAAAAGGGAAGTTCAGATTTCCGCCTGTTAGACAATTCTGTTATTAATGTTATCAGAAAAACTGGCGAGTCCGATATATTTCTCAGAGGTCTGGTAAAATGGGTTGGTTTTAAACAGTATTCTATTGATTTTGTTGCGGCAGACAGGTTTTCCGGTGTAAGCAAATACAGTTTTGGTAAAATGCTTCGTTTTGCTTTTACAGGAATCACAGCATTCAGTGTAAAACCACTTTATTTGGCAGCTTATCTCGGTTTTTTCTTTTCGTTTTTGTCGCCTTTGGCATATTTTGTTTACATATTTTATTCTTTTTATACTGAAACTGAGATTTCTGGCTGGGCATCACTTATTTTGACTGTTGTTTTTTTTGGAGGACTTCAGCTCACCATTCTGGGAATATTAGGAATATATATGGGCAAAATTTTCAAACAGATAAAAGACCGGCCGACGTATATTGTGCGGTCGAAAAATTTTTAATCTATCATGATTTTACTAAGTTTCGATATAGAAGAATTTGATATGCCTTTGGAATATAATGGCGAAATATCTTTGGAAGAACAACTTTCGGTGTCCAAAAAAGGATTACAAAATATTCTCAGAATTTTGAAAGATAATGATGTTAAAGCGACTTTTTTCTCAACAGTAGTTTTTGCAGAAAATAATCAGGACTTGGTTCAGCAATTGCTTTCCGAAGGTCATGAACTGGCTTCTCACACTTGGTTTCATACAGATTTTGAAGAGAAACATTTGCTTGAATCCAGACTAGAATTAGAAAAACTATTCAATGCAAAAGTGGTTGGTCTCAGAATGCCTAGAATGAGTCCGGTTTCCGAAGATGCTGTTTCTGATGCTGGATATTTTTACAATTCTTCTATTAACCCAACTTATTTACCTGGTCGGTATAATCATTTCAATGTCAGCAGAAAACCTTTTTGGCAAAAAAAAGTTTTGCAATTTCCTGCATCGGTTTCCACATTTTTGAGAATACCTTTATTTTGGCTTAGTTTTCATAACTTTCCACTTTGGATATATAAATTGTTGTCTAAACTTTCATTGAAAAAAACTGGATTTTTGAACATCTATTTTCATCCGTGGGAATTTACAGATATTTCTGATCCCAAATATAAATTGCCCGCTTTTACGTTTAAAAATACTAATGAAGCAATGATTCGCAGGTTTGATAATTTTATAAAATGGGCGAAAAAAAATAGCTATTCATTTTCCACTACCAAAGAATTTCTGGAGCATTGGAATCAAAAAAATGTGAATTAATGAAAATCGCTTACGACGCTAAACGTTTT
>JAEXJU010000348.1 GCA_023448955.1 Bacteroidota bacterium | reverse complement strand
CTTTTAAACCTCTTTCACTTAAGAATATGATAAGAAAAAATTTAGTTTACACCACGGAATTCTACATTTGTAATGGTAATTCCGTCTTTCATGTCATTCCCCCCGGAACGGATTGCAAAATAGGCAGTTCCAGTTTTGGTAGCTGTAAAATAGCCATCTGGATTATTAGAATTTTTAGATCCAACAACTGATATTTTTGCTTTTGCAAACGGATCTTTTCCGCTTCCTGCCCAGGTATTGATACCTCTAAGCCAAGAAGAATCTGTTCCGTCTCCGGTATAATCTTCATTTGCTGTAGGTTTTTTGTATCCGACATAGATTTCAAACCAGGAATCTGAAACTCCGGTTTTGGAGCTTACAATTGCATCAGCCTGATATTTTCTGCCTTCAACCACTTCCACAGCCTGATACATAACATTTCTGTTCCATCCAGATGATGTGAAAGTTGCACTTTCAGTTCCCCAAGTCCAAAGCGCTGTATTTGAAGGGTTAGGGAATGCTAGAGTCCACTTTGCGACATCTGTTGCATCCATAAATTTGCCGCCTTTAATCAGATTTCCTGCTTTGGGATCACTTTTTTCGACGGTAATTTTCTGAGTAGCAGTTCCTCCAACGATTCCACCTTGTCCAATAATTTGATGCCCGATATTATAAGTACCTTCATCCGGCAAAAAGATGTCATAAACATTAGGACCTGGAGAAAAAGATCCAATACCAATGTCCCATTTAGATGAGATATAATTATTATTAGAGGATGTTAATCTATAGTGATTTTCTGATGTTTTGGTGACTGTGAATGATGCATCGGAGTTTGTAGGAGTAAGTCCGTTTCCATCGCCATCTGCAGATTCAGGAACACAAGAAACAGCTATTATAGATAATCCTACAAATAATGTTTGTTTAAGATATTTTTTCATTGTAATAAATTAATAGTTAGGATTTTGTTTTATTGCCGTATTTACAAGCTGATCTTGAGGAATAGGAAGAATTTCATTCTTACCTGCAGTAAACCCTTTAAATGCTAATGCGGTTGGGGCATCTCCCCATCTTACCAAGTCAAACCAACGATGTCCTTCTCCTGCTAATTCTCTTCTTCTTTCATCTTTTATTGCCTGCATAGATACAGGTACAGATGGAAGTCCTACTCTTTTTCTCACTTCATCTAATAAAGCTTGAGCTCTTGAACCGGTAGCTCCTAAAGCTTCAGCTTCCATTAAATAAGTATCAGCAAGTCTTATTGCAATATAATTTTGGCGGAAATTTAATTCAGTTGCACCTGGCAAATTGGTTTTATCTGCTGTTTTTGGGATATATTTTTTCAAAAAATATCCTGTATCCATAAAACCAGCTGAGTACGAAATCTTACCATCAGCAAGAAGCTGCTTTGCATTAAAAATTGTAGACGCAGCTCTTGGGTCTCCTTGCATAAAATTATAGAGATTATCAGTTATTGTATTAAAAGACCAGCCCGAGACCAAATCTGGAGCATCTGATGCTTTCATCTGATATGATCGTAAACCTGTCATAATACAAATAGAATTTCCTTCATCGGAATCTCCTCCCCAAACACCCCAATCAGAAAGCGATTTGTTTGTATGCATAGCTTCAAGTACAGATTCACTAGTAAATTTGTTATCAGTAATCCACAAACTACTATAGTCACTTACTAATTTATATCCATATTGACTAGTTTGTCCTGGAGTTCCGTTTACATCTGCAAACTGTGCAGCAGCTTCCGATTTTTTATTATCATACAAATAGATTTTACCTAGAATTGCTTTTGCATTACCTTGATTTATTCTTCCTCTTTCGTCTCCAGAAACTGTCATCGGTAGGTCTGGCAAAGAAGCGACTATGTCTGCCTCAATTTGACTATAAACAGCTTTTGGATCGGTCTGTGGGATATTATAAAAATCGCTTCCAGCATCTATTGGTTCCAAGATTAATGGAATATTTTTAAACATTTTCACAAGTTCAAAATAATAGAGTGCTCTTAAAACTTTGGCTTCAGCTATAAATCTTTTTTTCTTACCTTCATCCATTGATGCTGTAGGAACTCTTTGGATCAACAAGTTAGCTCTAGCAATACCTTTATAATAATCGCTAAAATAGCTATTAGGCATCTTTACTGCATCAATTGTGTAGTTAGAGATTCCTTGGATACCTGCTCCATCTGTAGAACTACCTCCACCAGAATAAAAATCATCTGATGCAGCATTGAAAAATGTTACCATATTTTCGAATCCGCCAGAATATTTTCTCATAAGATCATATACTCCTGTTAAAGCTGCAAAACACTGGGATTCGTTTTTGAAATAACTATCCAAATTGATTGCTCCCAAATTTTTTGTGTCTTCAAGATTTTCGTTTGAACAAGATGTTGAAGCATTAGCAAATCCTAGTAATAAACTACCTGCTAATATTATTTTAATATATTTATTTTTCATTTTTTTTGAATTAGAATTGAATATTTGTTCCAAATATTATAGATCTTGCTTGTGGATAATAAGCTCTGTCAATACCATAAGCATCTCCAGCCGCAATTTCGGGATCATAACCTGTATATTTCGTAAATGTGAAGATGTTTTCACCAGTAACATAAATTCTGACTTTACCTGCACCAAAACTATCTGTTACAGATTTAGGCAATGTATAGCCAATCTGAACAAGTTTTATTCTTAGATAGTCTCCTTTCTGTAAATAATAATCAGACATTCTTGTATAGTTTCCGTTTGGATCATCCATTGTTACTCTTGGAGTGCTGTAAGATGTTCCTTCTCCAGTCCAACGATCTAGTATTTTAGTCTGGTAATTGGCTGTTGTGATATCTAACCTTCTGAGTCCTTGAAAAATTTTATTACCAGCCTGGCCCTGAGCAAAAACTAATAGATCGAAGTTTTTGTAGTTAAGATTTAGGTTAAAACCAAAAGTATATTTTGGAAGTGAGTTGCCTAGATATACTTTATCATTATCATCAATTTTTCCATCGCCATTTGAATCCTGCCATCTGAAATCTCCAGGTTTTGCATTTGGCTGAATTAAGCCGCCGCTTGCATTTTTGTAGGCATCAATTTCTGCCTGATTTTGAAAAATACCGGCAGTCTGGAAGCCGAAGAATGAACCATAAGGATATCCTACAGCAAGTCTGGAAACTGTACCCATAGATTGAAAGCCAGCTAATCCAACATAAGGTTTGTTATTTTCCAGCCTTAAAATTTCATTTTTTAGATAAGAAAAATTACTGTTGAATGATATTCCGAAATTTTCCCATTGTTTTTTATAACCTAAGCTGGTTTCAATTCCTTTATTTGTCATATCACCAATATTTTTCCAAGGAGTTGACGTGACTCCAACATAGCCAGGAAGATCTACTCTTCTTAAAATATCGGTTGTTTTTTTCTCGAAAAAATCAATACTGAAATCAATATTTTTAAATAGTTTTAAATCTAATGCGATGTTTGATTGCGCAGTTTCTTCCCAATGAAGATCTTTGTTTGCTAGTGTTAACGGTGCATATCCTGTAATTACATTATTATTTCCATTGGTATAATTACTTCCGGAAACCATATAATTTTCATAATAAAAAGGATCAATAGCATCATTTCCTAATATACCATATCCACCTCTTAATTTTAATGAATTTACTATATTATTTGTAGGCCAAAAACTTTCATTAGATACATTCCATCCAACAGAAAATGATGGGAAATTTCCCCAGTGTCTATCGGGTGCAAAATTAGATGAACCATCTCTACGAATTGTCCCAGTAAATAGATACTTATTTGCAAAATCATAAATCACCCTTCCAAAGTATGACGCTTTATGAGTTTGTAATCCATCCCAGGCACCAGCACTAATGTCTTCGATTGGAACTTTAAAATTAAACGACGCATCTTGCCAGTTATTAACAGGAAGATTAGAATAGGTCGTACTTTGACCTGATAAAATATTATATTCATAATATCCTTGTCCTACTAAAGCAGTAAGATTATGTTGTCCCCATTTATTTTGATAAGTCAGAGTATTTTCTGTGTTCCATTCTAATTTTTTTTGCGTTACTCTGTTTAAGTTATTTTTATCATTTTTAAATGTAGAACTCAAATAATATGTCGGTGTAAACCCTTGGAATCCCCAATAAGCCATCTTACCATTAATAGATGGTTTGAACGTAAAGTGCTTTAAAAATTTTGCTTCTAAAAAAGCATTAGCAATAAAATCATCAGACCAGTTATATTTTCCTTGCTGTATCTGTCTAAATGCCAATGGATTTGTCATCTCTTGACCAACATATTGAGAAATACCGAATGGATTTCCATTTGCATCTCTCACTAAAGGAGATGCTGAAGGATAATAAGCAGGATCAACTTTTGACCAATCTGTAACCACTAATGGTGTTATTGGGTCTAAATTGATAGCAGAACTTAAAGGTCCTCCAAATTCATCGTTAGCATTTACTCCCTGAGACTTAGAATGCGTATATGCCAATGTTTGTCCTACTGTTAACCAATCTAATACTTTGTGAGTAGAATTTAATCTTGCATTTAATCTTTTATAATATGAAATATCAGACAATACAATTCCTGTTTGATCGAGATATCCAAATGATGAATAGAAAGTTGATTTTTCATTTCCACCACTTATACTAAATTCTTGTGAGTTTCTCTCTGAATTGTTAAAAACTGCTTTCTGCCAGTCTGTTCCTGTACCATAAGAGTTTGGATTATTAAATATTAGTGGTTTGTTATCATTAGCTTTAGCTTCGTTCATAATTGTTGCATATTGTGTTGCATTCAATAAATCTAGTTTTCTTGATGCACTTCCAATTCCGTATGAACCGTTATAAGTAAGATTGAGCCTTCCTTTTTTACCTTTCTTTGTACTGACCAATATTACACCTCTTGCTGCAGATACACCGTAAATGGCAGATGAAGCTCCGTCCTTTAACACTTCGATACTTTCTATGTCAGACTGGCTTAACCAGCCTATACCGTCCACTACAATTCCGTCGACAACCCAAAGAGGATCGTTACTACCAGCACCAAAACTAGTAATACCTCTAACTCTTACTGTTGCAGCTGACCCTGGCTGACCAGAGTTTGTGATTACAGAGACACCCGCAGCTCTACCTTGTAACACTTGTTCTGGTTTGCCCGCAGGAATATCTTCAATATCCGAAGCTTTAATACTTGCGATGGCTCCTGTCACATTGCTTTTCTTTTGAGTCCCATAACCGATAACTACCACTTCTTCTATTGTTTTTTCTTTAGAAGTTGTGTCACTTACCCGTTGCTGTGCTGAGTAATTGGCTGTAAAATATAATACAGCGGCTAACCCAAGACATTTTGAATACTTTAAGTTCATATTTTAATTAATTTTTGTTAATCTCAAATTGAGACAATAAAAATATCCTTTTTTTTGATATATCAAAAAAAAAATTAAAAAAATTGAAAATGTCTTTATTTACAACAAGTTTCAGGTCTTCATGCATAACAAAATCTAGTTTTTTTGTTATATTTGAAATCCCCAAAACTATAACCAATGTTAAAAATAAGTTAAGAACTTTATAATGAAAATCATTTCCAATAAGATAAAATTACCGCTAATGTTAAGCTTCCTGATATTCTCAGTTCTTCTTAATAGTATGGGGGTAATAATTTTACAGCTTTCACAGCAAGTCTCATATAAAGGTTTAGGTTTTCTGGAATCTTTTAAAGATATTCCAATGGCATTAGTCTCCCTGTTCTGTGTTAATCTTATCAGTAAGACAGGTAATAAAAATGCACTGATGTTTTCACTGATATTCATTATTCTAAGCTGTATTGCACTTCCACTGGTAGATGCTTTTTGGTTTTTTAAAATCTGGCTCAGTATTGTGGGAGTTAGTTTTGCGCTCGCCAAGATTTCCGTTTTCAGTATCATAAAAGATAATTTTAAAGATGAGCAACTTGCCAGTACAATGAGTCGTGTAGAAGCTTCTTTTATGATCGGTATTTTTATAGTTAATATTGGTTTTGGAAGTCTTCTTTCCAGTGATTATGCGGCATATTGGAAATTCGGATTTTGGATTATAGCTGTGTTAAGTATCATCACACTTATACTTTTAAAAAACACAGAAATTGAAGAAAGTAATACAGAGAAAAGCGAGTTTAGTGGTGGATTTTCTTTTTTCCGAACTCCGAGAATTGTCATTTTTTTCTGTATTATATTTTTAATGGTTTTTGTAGAACAAAGCTTTAATTCCTGGTTGCCAAGCTTCTATAAAAATAATTTAAAGGTCAATTCCTATTTTGCATTACAGTCGTCTGCATTTTTGGCATTGTTTTCATTTCTTGGACGGCTTGCAACCAGTAAACTGATTTTAAGAATTCATTGGTTTAAATTTATAATAATTTGCTTGATTTCACTTTTTATAATTTTAGGAATTTCGCAGTTGCTCATTACATATTTTTACAGCAGCTCCAGATGGATTCTCATTATTCTGATACCTTTTACGGGACTATTTCTTTCACCCTTATATCCTCTTTACAATTCTGAAGTTCTCAATAAAATACCAAGTAGCAAAACACATCTTTTTATTTCAGTAGTTGTGATATTTTCATCTTTGGGAAGTTCTTTAGGATCTCTCTATATGGCTATGGTATTTCATGGAAAAATGAGCAATTTCTATCCTTTATACATTATTATGCCATTATTATTTATATTTGGACTCACATTTTTTCTTAATAAAACTAAAATGACCTATGACCGAAATTAAAAAAATAAAGACCAATCTTAAAGAGCTAATTGACACAAAAGATTTTGTAGATCATGTTTCTGTAGACTGCGTTATTTTTGGGTTTCATAAAGACTCACTTAAAGTACTTTTGTTGAAATATCATGACTTAGATCTTTGGTCTGTTCCTGGTGGTTTTATTTTCAATGATGAGAATCTTAATGATGCGGCAGCCAGAACATTGTATGAAAGAACCCATCTTTCCGATGTTTTTCTGGAACAATTTTACACATTTGGTGATATCAAAAGAACTGAGAATAATGTCCATCAGAAATTGCTGGAAAATAAAAATATTGAAGTAGATAAAAGCCACTGGATCTATCAGCGTTTCATATCTGTAGGTTATTGCGCATTGATAGATTATACACTTACCTATACTTTCCCAGATTCATTTAATGAAGTGTGCCAATGGTTTGATATTGATCAACTCCCGAATATGGCTTTTGACCACAGGGAAATGATAGAAAAAGGCTTGCTCTATCTCAGAAAAAATATTGATTACCAGGTGATGGGAAGCAACCTTCTACCGGATAAGTTTACTATGAAAGAATTGCAGCATCTGTATGAAGCTATACTTGGTGAGCCATTAAGAAGAAATAATTTTCAGAGAAAAATGCTGAGTCTCAATATTTTGGAAAGATTGGAAAAACATTATACAGGCTCTGCTAATAAAGCGCCCTATCTCTATAAGTTTTTAGAAAATCCGGAAATCAAAAACAATGATTTTTCATAAAAAAAAGCAACTCATCTGAGTTGCTTTTTTGTAGTTTCTAAGTACAATTTTTACCTTGTATTTTTCCCATCAACGATAATTCTTTCAGGTCTGTTGGCAAGTTCCCAAGCCGTAGTAAAAACAAGTTTTGCACGTTTTGTCAGTAACTCATAATCAATTCTGTCTGGCGTGTCAGTCGGTTTATGATAATCCTCGTGTATGCCATCAAAGAAAAAAGCTACAGGAATATTGTGTTTCGCAAAATTATAATGGTCAGATCTGTAATACAATCTCTGAGGATCTTTTGGATCATCATATTTGTAGTTAAGCTCCAGTTTTACAGTTTTGTCATTTGCTGCTTCATTGATTTTTTTCAATTGTGTGCTTAGCATTTCGGAACCAATCACATAAACATATTGCTTGCCTCTGTTTTCCGGGTCATCACGTCCAATCATATCAATGTTAAGGTCAGCAACGGTATTGGCTAAAGGGAATATTGGATGATCGGAATAATATTCTGAACCAAATAATCCGTGCTCTTCACCTGTTACGTGCAGAAAAAGAATGGAGCGTTTTGGACCATAGCCTTTTCTTTTGGCTTCCTGAAAAGCTTCAGCAATTTCCATTACTGCTACAGTTCCGCTTCCGTCATCATCTGCTCCGTTATACACCTCACCTTTTTTCATCCCAACATGATCATAATGAGCAGAAACTACAATAATTTCATTGGGTTTTTCAGAACCTTCTATAAACGCTAAAATATTTTCGGAATCCGGAAGCGTTTCACCGTATTTTTTCATAGATTCAGATGGAACTTTTTGATAATAAGAGCCTAACGCCGGTGGAAAACCGATGCCGTTTTTCTTGTACTGCTCTATCATGTATTCGCCGGCTTTCTTTTGTCCGGTACTTCCGGTGTCTCTTCCCTCCATTTTGTCATCTGCAATCACATAAAGGTTTTCTTTCAGTTCTGCAGATGTGATGCTGTTGTATGCATCTTTGAATCCTTTTCCGTCATAGGAGAAGTTTTTAGTGGAGGCACAACTGTTCAGTAATGCAACGCCCAGCAAAAAGCCGTATAGTTTTATATTGTTCATAGAAGTTATTTAATATTAAGTCGAGGTTATAAAATGATTGTTACAACAATTTTAAATTTTCTCACCAAACGTAAGCAACGTTCCGTCAGGATCAATCAGGGAAAATTCTTTCATATTCCAGGGTTTGGTTTCCAGGTTTCCGTTTGGATGAATTTTTATGTCTTTTAATTTCACAAGATCATAAAACTTTTCAATATTGCTTGATATTTTCAGATAAAGCATAAAATCGGATTTTTCCGGTACAAGTTCCTTAAATTCAAAAAAATGCAATTCCGAATTATTATAAGTTGCAATCAGATAATGGTCATAATCTGCAACAAACTCGAATCCCAGATCCGAATAATAATCTTTGGTTTTTTGCTTATCCGTAAACGGAAGCTTTGGAATTATCTGTGAAATCATAACTTTTTATTTTAGGCTAATTCATCATTCCATTCTCTGATGGTAACTTTTGCAATCAATCCTTCCTGTACAAAAGGATCACCATTGACGAAATCCTCGGCAGCCTGCTTATCGACAAAAATCGCCATTGCGCCTTCACCCGGATTGGCAAATGCCCCGGTTCCCAAAACTTTCCCGGATTTTAAAAATTCTGCTTCAAAGGCCTCGTGTCTTGGAAAAACTGACATAAATTCATCCATTGATTTTTCGGTGTTGTGTTCGTAGAAAACGACTGCTTTCATATTGTTTTTTTTAATTAATTATTACTCTTTAATATTTCACTTTTCCAGTTGACAATATATGGATTTTCAGTTGAAAAAATGATTTCAGTTTTTTGACCAACTTTTAAACTATCCTCTAAATACTTGATTTTATTAATAGTTTTTCCTTCAAATTTAAAATCAAAAAAAGCTCTTTGCCCACCTTTATCCCAGAGAATTTTATCAATTTCTATTTCCTTGTTTTGACCGAAATTTTCTAATTGAAACTTTTCGTAATAATTAGTTATGTGAAAAAATATAAAAACAAAGAAAAAAAATAACGGAAATGCAATCAAAGTAAAAGTTATCTTGAATTTTTTTGCTTTTTCAATTCCTATTTCATTATACAAGAAACCATTTATTGCTAATTGAAATGGATTATAGATTTAAAATTATCATTATTCCTAAAAACTATTTTTCGGCTAATTAAAATAGATAAAAAGCCAATGCCTAGCCAGCAAGTCATTAAACTTCCTGCAATAATTATAAAAGGTTTTCCTGTTTGTGCCTCATCTATTCTCCATTTAAAATGAAAAGCAAATAAAAAACCGCCTAAAATAAATAGACTGGAAAAAAATAAGTATTTAAAAACAAATATTACTTTCATTTATATTTCTAATGCGCTTCCAGCCAATTATCACCCACGCCAACTTCCACCAATAGTGGAACATTCGTTGGAAAAGCGGATTCCATCTCTTTTTTGATTAAAGCTTTTGCCGTTTCCACTTCATCAAGCGGTGCTTCGAAAATCAATTCATCGTGAACCTGGAGAAGCATTTTGGTTTTCAATTGCTGAGTTTCCAATTCACTGTCGATTTTTATCATCGCTAATTTAATAATATCGGCTGCACTTCCTTGGATTGGGGCATTCACCGCATTTCTTTCTGCGTGACCTTTTACAACAAAATTGGTAGAATTGATATCTTTCAAATGCCGTTTTCTGCCGAGAATTGTCTCTACATAACCAAAATCCTGAGCTTTCTTCACCTGTTCAGCCATATATTCTTTCAGGCGCGGGTAATTCTCATAATAGGCATCGATCATTTTCTTAGCTTCTGTTCGTGAAAGACCGGTTTGCTCGGCCAGTCCGAATGCACCCTGACCATAAATAATCCCAAAATTGACGGTTTTGGCCTGGCTTCTTTGTAGTTTGGTAACTTCTTCCAAGTTGATATTGAACAGTTTAGCTGCTGTAGAAGCGTGGATGTCTTCATTATTTTGGAAAGCTTTTATCATATTTTCCTCGCCGGAAATTTCTGCAATTAACCTCAATTCGATCTGGGAATAATCGGCAGAGATGATTTTTTTGCCTTCATCAGAAACAAATGCGCCACGGATCTGCTGCCCTCTCAGCGTTCGGATCGGGATATTTTGCAGATTCGGGTTGACGGAAGCTAATCTTCCAGTCGCAGCAGTCGTCTGAGAAAAATTGGTATGAACCCTGTTATCTTTCTTATCAATCTGACCCGGCAATGCATCTACATAAGTTGATTTTAATTTCTGTAAAGTTCTATATTCCAGGATTTGTGAGATAATCTCGTGCTTGGAAGATAACTTCTGAAGAACATCTTCCGAAGTTGCATATTGGCCGGTTTTGGTTTTTTTCGCCTTCGGATCCAGCTGCATTTTCTCAAAAAGAATCTCTCCCAACTGTTTCGGCGAATTCATATTGAACTCTTCTCCGGACAATTCAAAGATCTTCGATTCCAATATTTTCAGGTCATTTTCAAGGTCTTTACTTTCCTGAGCCAGCCAGTTGTTGTCCAGCTTTACTCCAGTTAATTCTATTTTTGCCAAGACTTTCATCAATGGCATTTCGACATTGTAGAAAAGGTCTTCCAGATTTTCCTTAGCAAGTTGTGGCGCAAACAGTTCGTACAACTGAAAAGTCACGTCGGCATCTTCCGCGGCATAATCTGTTTGTGTCTGTACATCTACTTCACGCAGCGTAAGCTGGTTTTTTCCTTTTTTTCCAATCAATGATTCAATAGAAACAGGCTTGTAGTCCAGATACATTTCGGAAAGATAATCCATTCCGTGTCTTCCATCAGGATTCAAAAGGTAATGGGCGATCATGGTGTCGAACAATTTTCCTTCGACTTCAATGTTATAGTTTTTCAGAACTTTGTAATCGTACTTCAGATTATGCGCAATTTTCAGAACATTCTGGTCTTCAAAGAACGGTCGGAAAATCTCTACTGTTTTCTGCGCTTCTTCCTGATTATCTGACATCGGAACATAATAAGCCAAGCCTTTTTTGTAGGAAAAACTCATCCCGATCAGCTCGGCTTCCAACTCATTAAGAGAGGTAGTTTCCGTATCAAAACAAACAGCTTTTTGCTTCAGAAGATTTTCCACCAGGATTCTTTGCGCTTTCGGAGTGTCTATGAACTGATAAAGATGGTCATTTTCCGTAATCGTTGACTTAGTTGTTGTAGCATGTTCCAATTGCTCAAAAGTGGCGAACAGATCCATCGTTCCGTTTTTATGGACAGTTACAGATGCGTCTACAACTTCGGTTACTGTAATCTTATCATCATCGCCTACCATCAGTTCTTCCACATATTCTTTGTTGGCAAAGGCACGATAAAGATTTTCGTATAATCTCCGGAATTCCAGCTCGTCAAAGACTTCCTTCACTTTATCAAAATCGGGAACTTCAAGATCATATTGTTCCTCTATAAATTCGATGGGTGCATCGCAAAGTATTGTTGCTAACTTTTTGGATAACAATCCCATTTCTGCACTGGCTTCAACTTTTTCTTTAAGCTTTCCTTTCAGTGTGTGCGTATTAGCCAAAAGATTTTCCATCGAACCAAATTCCTGAATAAATTTCTTGGCCGTTTTCTCACCAACGCCTTCCAACCCGGGAATATTGTCCACAGCGTCTCCCATCATTCCCAGATAATCGATGATCTGCTTCGGATCATTGATCTCATATTTGGCTTTCACTTCTTCGACACCCAAAATCTCGATGTCGCCACCTTTCAGTCCGGGCTTATAGATTTTAATTTTATCGGTGACCAACTGTGCAAAATCTTTATCCGGTGTCACCATAAAAACATTATAATCCTGTTTTTCTGCTTTGCAGGCAATGGTTCCGATGACATCATCCGCTTCATAACCCTCGACACCAAGAATCGGGATATGCATCGCTTCCAGAATTCTGTGGATGTAAGGAATTGCAATAAGAATCGGTTCCGGCGTATCCTGTCTATTAGCCTTATATTCGGTAAAGTCTTCGTGGCGGATATTGGTTCTCCCGACATCAAAAACCACAGCCAAATGTGTAGGACGATCACGTTTTATCAATTCTATCAGGGAATTCGTAAATCCGAAAATTGCTGATGTGTTAATCCCTTTAGTGGAGATTCGCGGATTTTTTATGAATGCAAAATACCCACGGAAAATCATTGCGTAGGCGTCAATAAGATATAATCTTTTGTCTGTAGAGGTCATAAAAACAAAAGTAATGAATTAACAATTGTCGAGCATTCAAAAAGCAAAAAATGTTTTTGTTAAAAAATCTTAAATTTATGTTATTATAATTAAAAATTGGTCGTATTTTTGCAAAACTAATACGATGAAAAAAACTCTATCAATTTTTTATTTGGCTCTTATTTCTACTCTCCTATTTTCGTGCGCAAATTTTGGAGACAGCCTTCTTTACTTTAACAAAAACGCAAAAATATCAAAGGTTAAAACTGTTCTTTACTTTAATCCTGAGGTTTTTCCTGATGTTTCTGAAATCAAAGAGCCTACCTACTCTGCTTTCTACACAGCCACTTCTGACCAGATGAAAACTATGGGAAATCTAAAATATCTGAAAGTAGATACACCTATTTCTTTTGATGATGTGGATGCTGTGACGGTCAAAGAAATCTGTAGAAATAATAATGCTGATATAGCAGTAATTCCTAAAGTGAAATATTTCAAGGTCGGTTTTGGAAAATATGTTTTTTCTAATCAGGTTATTGTAAGCATGAAACTGTATAATGCTGAAGGTGATTTTGTGATGGAAGCTGCTTATGATACTTATAAAGGAAATGGCAGGCTACTTGGAAGTGCGGAAAACTCAGTAATAATTGGTACAAAAGGTGCCATAAGAAAAATCAGCAAAGAACTGAAAAACCGATCTGTAGTTACGCACAAACCCATCTGATTATTACAGAATTTTAATACCCGTTTTACTCGATTATTACTAAGATTTTAATACTTTTGCAAAGCAAAATTCTAAAAAATCGAGAATCAAGAAATCATATTGAACGCTGCTGACGTTGCAGAAACTCTGAGCAATTTGCCAGCAGAGGAACGCATTCTGCAGTTTCTGAAACTTCCGAAATCTGAAAAAGCGGAAGTGTTCTCGCATCTGGATCCTGACTTTCAGGAAGATACCATCAGAAGTATTGCCAGTCACGAAGTTTCTGACATTCTGAACGAGATGTCTCCCGATGACAGGACTCAGCTATTTGAAGATTTTCCCGATGAGCTGATAAAATATTCCATTAACCTGCTGAATCCGCAGGAAAGGCGCGTGGCACTGAAACTTCTCGGTTATGAGGCAGATTCGATTGCCCGTCTGATGACTCCTTATTATGTCCAGATCCGAAAAGAATGGACTGTAAAAAGATGTTTTCAGCAGATTAAGAAGGTCGGGAAAAAAGTAGAGACGCTCAATTTTCTTTATGTGGTAGATGAGCGAAACCGCCTGATAGATGATATCACAATTGGCTCTCTTTTGCTGGCAGATGAAGAACAGATGATATCGGAACTTTGTGACAATCAGTTTGTAGCAATCACCACAACAACTTCCAAGGAAAATGCGGTTCCGTATTTTGAAAAATATGACCGAAG
>JAEXJU010000346.1 GCA_023448955.1 Bacteroidota bacterium | reverse complement strand
AAGTTATTTCTAAGTGATTTTTATCACACCAGACTACCTTTGTCTTGTAATTATGAATGAATAATTAACGAATAACAATATATTAATAATTAATTTAAATTTTTAGAAAATGAAAAAGTCATTATTTGTAGCTGCTATCGCTGCTATCGCTCTTGTAGCTTGTAAAAAAACTGATAACGTAGAAGCTGCTGCTGTTGATTCAGTAGATGCTAAAGCTGATTCTACTGTTGCAGCAATCGATTCTACTGCAACTGCTACTGTTGATTCAGTAAAAGCTACTGCTGATTCTGCTAAAGCTGAAGTAAAAGCTGACGAGAAAGCTGCAAAAGAAGAAATCAAAAAATAATTAGAATTTCTAATTTAATGAAAAAGCCGCTATCTAGCGGCTTTTTCTATTTTAATACTATCTGAATTTCTGGTATAAAAAGAAGTAAAATAAAACTTGAATTCTTTCTGAAACTTGACTGGAGATGCTTTGAGCATATATTGAGCTTTCCTGTTTACTGTGGTTATATAAGTCTTTTTGTTATCATAATACTCTACATCAAATGTTGCAAAATCCAAAGTGTCTTTTTCCTGAATTGATTTTGAGGTGGTCAGATTGTTTACTTTTGCAAATCTTACCTTCAGACTGTCCATTTCTTTAAGAAGGTGCTTTAGATTACTGGAATCTTTATTCAGGAAATGCGCCTGCATCTGGGTATAAATTACAGAATCGATTTCTGTATCCTTATTCCCTGATGTGTAAAGTGTGGAAAGATCCAAAAGATCCTGAACTTTTTGTGAAGTGATAAGGTTGATGGCCTGCACACTGTCTAGTTTTGTTTTAGAATAGGTCTTTTGATTGTTCTTATATTTTATACTTTCAATTGAAGATCCGTCTCCGTCATATTTTTTATTGCAGGAAACAACTCCGAATATCAAAACTGATATGCAGAGAATCAGAATTTTATATTTATTTCTTTTTTCCATCATCTGTAATTCTAAATTTAATCATTACAATTTTTCCGTTTTTCATTTGAGAATCAATTACTTCCAGATTTTCAAGTGAAGTAGTTGGAAGTGTAACAAGCGAGATGTATTTTTGCTTGTCCATAGTTTCTATTCCATATATGTCACTATCTACCACCTGATAAATCAGTGCGTTATCACTAATAAGCCTGTTCAGTTCATTGGTCTTTTTCTTGAAATCAATGATCGACTTAGAATAGTAATACAACTGAATTGCATAATCATTAGGCTTTAGTTCAATATTTTCAGAATCCGGGGCTGTCACCAGATCTCGGGTAACGGTATCCGTTCTGTAAAAAGGCGATGAAATAATCATCTTCAGACTTTTGCTCTTAGTTTCGTAAACAAAAGGTGAGTTAGGCTTTACTTTAAAAAGAATCGGAGATTCATTTTCACGGATTATTTTTACATCCAATTCACCTTTTATAGAAGAGTTTCGGTCTGCGTCGGTAAATGCGTAAGTGTATTTTTTATAAAAAATATTATCATAGAAAACAAGGATAAGAACTATGGCAAAAAGGAATATAGATATCCCAAGCCAAAGATATGTTCTTAAAAAGCTATGTCTTTCACTTGTAATGATATTTCTGTTAATCTCGTCAACAGATTGATTATCAATTGAAACTAGACTTTCTACAGGTGTTCTTATTTCTGTAATCTCAGATTTTTGAGGTAAATCTGCAATGTCTTGACTTTTAATTTCTAATGCAGGCTTTTCTTCCAGAGCTATCTTATTTTTTTTCTTAAAATCGAACCAAGAATTGTATCCTGCATAAACAGAAAGGATATTCAGCATATCGATTCTCGGAATTTTTTCCTGAGAATTGTTTTTGAAATAGGTGTAAAAAGTCTTTTCACTGATATTACCCTTTGCTTTTTGGCGAAGGTCTTCCTGAAAATAAATGATATCAATCCCTTTCCATTTAGAAATGTCATCAAAAGATGGGGAATGAGTCTCCAGATATTTCTCCTGAACAGAAGATTTCAGAGTCTGAAAATATAAAAATTCTATATCGCTCAAAGTTGTAAATAGTCTTAATTTATTGATTTACAGATATGATTATTTGTAAATCCTGTTTTACAAATATATTACAATTAATTTTCAAATACAAAATTTATTTATTGACATAATTTTGTCCCGTTCAAATAAGGACAATCTATTAACTAACAATTTAAATTTTATTATTATGAAAAAGTCATTATTCGTAGCTGCTATCGCTGCTGTTGCTCTTGTAGCTTGTAAAAAAACTGAAAACGTAGAAACTGCTTCTGCTGATTCTGCTGTAGTAGATTCTTCTGCTGCAACTCTTGATTCTGCTGCTGCTAAAGTTGATTCAGCTGCTGTAAAAGTTGATTCTGCTGCTGCTAAAGTAGAAGGTGCTGCTGCTAAAGTTGATTCAGCTGCTGCTAAAAAATAATCTTAACCACGTTAAGAATTTTAAACCACTTTCTTCCGAAAGTGGTTTTTTATTTTGCTGTTTTTTGTCTCAGGATTTCGTAACAGGTAATTGCTGCGGCATTACTAAGATTCAAGGAATCTATGGTTCCGGACATCGGAATCAAGACGTTTTCTCCTTTTCCTTTCCAGAAGTCACTAAGCCCTGAATGTTCGGTTCCGAATAATACTGCTGATCTTGCTTTGAGATTTTTATCCTGAATGTACTTTGCATCATCACTCATAAAGGTGGTAAAAATGTTGTAATCATTGATTTTAAGAAATTCTGATGTTTCTTCATTAGAGGCCTGAAAAATATTCATTCCGAACAAACATCCGACACTTGAACGGATAACATTCGGGTTATAGAAATCTGTTTTTGGATCTGTTACAATCAAAGCGTTGATACCGAATGCTTCGCAACTTCTAAGAATGGCACCAAGATTTCCCGGTTTCTCTACACTTTCTAAAATAATGACAGCAGAATCCTGTTTCGGTTTAAACTCGTCCAGATTTCTTTGTTCCAGTTTATAAATTCCGATAATTCCTTCAGTTGTGCCACGATAGGCTATTTTCTCGTATAATTTCTCAGTAACAAAGTGGATTTTCGAGTCTGGTAATGACCCTTTGAAAATAGTCTCGCAGATAAAAAATTCTTCCGGCAGATTTCCAAAATGCAATGCGCGCTCGTTTTCCTGCTGACCTTCTACTAAGAAAACTCCGGCTTTTTTCCTATCCTGATTTTTAGACAGAAGTCTTGTCAGTCTTTTGATTTTTTCGTTTTGAAGGCTTTCTATGAGCATTTTAAGATTTTTGCAAATGTACAATGTAAAATGTACAATGTAAAATGTATGTTGTAAAATGTGGAAACATGAATCTTGGCGAAGCGCGTGAGGGATAGTAACGGAAATCCTTTTTTTGCTTCGATTCGAGTGGCCTAAGTCCGACAAAGTGTAATGCAAAAAAAGATTGCAGTGGATAGCCCGACCCGAGCAGTTGTAATCACATAATATCTGGGTGACAAGTATTAGCGAGGGGCACGCTCAAGTTTTTGAAGTCATCGAAATATTTTCTAATTATTTGTTAAAAAGTATGGAGATGAACATCCATCTTCCAACATCCAACAAAAAAATATATCTTTGTTTTATGATTTTACGAGGAGAAAATTTGATCAAGGAATATGGTCCTAAAAAAGTTGTGAAAGGTGTGTCACTTGAGGTTCAGCAGGGCGAGATCGTCGGGCTTTTGGGACCAAACGGCGCCGGAAAAACTACTTCTTTCTATATGATAGTGGGATTGGTAAAGCCAACTTTGGGGAATGTATTCCTGGATAACCAGAATATCACGCAGGATGCAATGTACAGGCGAGCGCAAAAAGGTATTGGTTATCTGGCACAGGAAGCTTCGGTTTTCAGAAAGTTGTCTGTTGAGGATAACATTCTGGGAGTTTTACAATTGACTAAACTTTCCAAAAAGGAACAAAAGAAAAAATGTGATGAATTAATTGAAGAATTTCATTTGGAACACGTTCGCAAGAACCGTGGTGATCTGCTTTCCGGAGGTGAAAGAAGAAGAACCGAAATTGCACGTTGTCTTGCCACGAGTCCGAATTTTATTCTTTTGGACGAACCTTTTGCCGGAGTAGACCCGATTGCGGTAGAAGATATTCAGAAAATTGTAAGATCTTTAGTCGAGAAAAATATCGGAATTCTGATAACAGATCACAATGTTCAGCAGACACTGGCGATTACCAATAAAACTTATATTATGTTCGAAGGGAAAATCCTGAAGGAAGGTTTGCCTGAAGATCTGGCGAATGATCCTGAAGTGAGACAAGCCTATCTTGGTGAGAATTTTAGGTTTGAGAAGATTTAGGTTTATCGCAAAGCGGAAAGTTTTAAAAATTGAAAATATATATAAGTCGCAAACGAAAATTTTGCGACTTTTTTTCGCCTAAAACTAAATCCTCTTTTGCGACTTTGCGATAAATAATTCATTTTTCAAAAACCCTACTGACAAACTATTGTCACAACTGCGTCATAAATTTGTATCAAATAAAACAAACTATTATGAACGCAAACGCAAAAGTCCTGGATTCTCAACAACTATTAATCCATTGGCAAGGCCACAGAAATCTTACCAGAAAACTAATAGAAGCTTTTCCGGAGAAAGATTTATTCGAGTTTTCAATTGGCGGTATGAGACCGTTTTCGAAATTGGTTTTGGAAATGATTGCTATCGCCGGACCGGCTTTAAAATCGATTGTTGATGGAACAATTACTGAATTCGACGAATCTTTCAATCCAACGACCAAAGTCGAAATCCTGAAAAAATGGGATGAAGAAACAGAAGTTATCAACGAATATTTTTCCCAGATTTCAGAAGAGCGTTTTCAGGAAATGTTTAATCTTTTTGGCCAATATGAGTTTCCAATTTATCAGAATGTTCTTTATTTTATTGATAATGAGATTCATCACAGAGGTCAGGGTTATGTTTACCTCAGAGCTTTGGGAATAGAACCACCATTTTTCTGGGAAAGAGAAAGGTAGGGAAACAACTTTAAAAAGTCTTCGACTCCGCTCAGACTGACAATTTTTTAATATTGAAATTAGTATTAGAGATGTCACACTGAGCGGAGTCGAAGTGTTTTGCAGTTTCTATTTTAGATTCTTAGAAATGTTAGAAATCAAATTATTCATAATCAATTTCAGATTTTCAGGTTCGATAATTTCTGCATAATCCAAAAATGTAATTAGCCAACGCGGAAAACCTTCATCAATCCATTCTGTTTCGAAGGTCAGAAGCATTCCGTTTTCGGTTTCTTCTTCGGCAATCAGACCGTAATATATTTTGGAATTCACCAGGTGAGGCATTATTTTTTTCTCTACCAAAAGCTTGACTTCCACTTTTTTGTCCTCTGATTTTTTTCTGTAATCTGCGATGTTTCCATAATTCTGCAAAAATAGATTCTGGGTTTTCTCTATTTTCAAAATCCTGTCAATCCGGAATTGCCGGAAGTCTTTTCGCATCGTGCAAAATGCCATCATATACCAATAGTTGATTTCGTAGAAAATCCCAACGGCTTCAACGATCCTTTCACTGGCTTCGTCTTTTACGTTTTGATAACTGATTTTCAACTGTTTTTTTTCGGCAATACTTTCCAGGATTGTCGGAATAATATTCTTGACAGCGTCTGGTTTTTCAGGTCTTTGAGTGTATACATCAATTTGATTCTCGATATTCTGAACCATATTTTTCTCCGAATTCCTGATAACCGCTTTCACTTTTTCCATTGCAGAATTGTAGTGAGAATCGAGACTTTCGTGAGAAAATTTCTGCATCAGTTTTTCGGCCGTGATGAAACTTAAAACCTCTTCTTTCGTAAACATCACAGGCGGAAGTTTGTAACCATCCACCAAAGAATAGCCAGAACCAGCTTCCCCAAAAATCGGAATTCCCGCATTTTCCAAAGTCTTGATATCTCGGTAAATCGTTCTGATGCTGACATCAAATTTCTCGGCTAAATCCTGTGCACGGACAATTGGTTTAGTCTGTAGTTGTGTCAAAATCGATGTAACCC
>JAEXJU010000322.1 GCA_023448955.1 Bacteroidota bacterium | reverse complement strand
TAATTACCCAGGTCATTCCAAGGCCAGCCGCCTGGCGTACTTTGGAAATCGAAATAAGAATCATCTACAATCAGGTTTCCATTTATTTTTTTTATTCCTGATTTTCTGACAGCGTCTAAAAGCTGTTGCTTAAAATTCTCCGGCTTATAATTTTCGTAACGCCATGTTCCCAAAGTGGGATCGCCGTTGGAAGTGATGTACAAGTCGCCGTCAAGGTTACCATTCGAAATCTTCCCGGAACAGGAAGCAGTTGTTCTGAACTGGTAATCTTTGCCGAGTGTTTCTAAGGCCGCTACGGAAGTAAAAATTTTCTGAGTACTAGCCGTAGAAAGGCCTTTGTTTCCGTTATATTCATAAATCTTGTTACCATTTTCATCGGAAACATAAAAAGATAAATTTGCCGATAATGCGTTGGGTGCAGAGAGCATTTCTTTCACGGATTTATCGAGCTGAACTGAAATGGTCTGTGAGAAAAAAAATTGTGAAATAACAACAGAAACAATGAAACACTTTTTCATTAAAATTTTTTCTCAAAACTAAGAATTTTAAACTTCAACTCATGAAAAATAACGATCGATTATCTTTCTTATGTTTTGAATAATTAAAGTTTGTTAAAAATAAAATGCTGTATCATAATCATCATAGAGATGATGTTTAATCCATAACTTTGATAAAATTTTCAGCAATGCCAAAGAAGAACCGAAAAAAGGAAGAGCTATATAATGTAATTACGCACGGCACTGGTATTTTACTGTCGGTAATTGGCCTAATATTAATGCTCGTTTATTCATTAACGAGAGGAAATTCCCTTGCTTTAGCAACATCTTTAGTTTTTGGTATCAGCCTGATTACACTCTACTCAGCAAGTACGATTTATCACGCAGCTTATAAACTGAAATGGAAGAAAATCTGTCAAAAAGCAGATCATCTCAGCATCTACATTTTGATAGCCGGAACATACACGCCCATTGCTTTACTGGGACTGAAAGGCGTATGGGGATGGACGATGTTTGGATTCGCCTGGGGACTTGCAATTATTGGTTTTATTTTCAAATTTTCTTCACTTCGCAGGAATGAAAAAATATCTTTATCGCTTTATGCTTTAATGGGCTGGATGTGCATCATCGCTATAAAACCTATGATTGAAAACCTCTCATCAGGTGCATTGACTTTTATTATTCTTGGCGGGTTTTGTTACACTTTCGGGATCTATTTTTACGCAAAAGATCGTAAACCTTTTTACCATCCGATATGGCATCTTTTTGTTCTTGGAGGCAGTATAATGCATTTCTGTGCCATTTTCTTTTTTATTTTACCATAGATTCGGACTTCTTAGATTTATAAATCTTAACATAATTTTATCAGTAAAAAAATATTGGCATCAATATTGAAAAACTACCTTTGTTTAAAATTATAATCAATTTATAAATGAAAAATTATTTAAAGCCACTTTTGACTTTAACGATTTTAGGAGCAGGCTTTGCTGCCCATTCACAAACTATCGATAATAAATCAAAAACAATATTGGATGATGTAACTAGAAACTATAAGAGTAAAAAAAATTCTTATTTCAAATTCTCTTACACTTCCGGATCTGGAAAAAATCTTCATACCCAAACGGGCATTTTCTATTCCGACAATAGTCGCTATAAGCTAAAAATTATGGGAACTGAACAGATATTTGATGGAAATAAACTGTATAATATCAGTGATGAAGATAAAGAGGTTACCATTTCTAAGCCTAATGATGAGCAAATACATTTCTCGCCACTCAGCTATCTTGATTCTTATAAAAAAGAATACAATGTGACTTATTCCGGTAAAAAAACAATGAGCGGAATTCCTGTTGATGTTATTAAAATGATTCCTGTAAAAAATAATGGCCTGAAGAATGTAACTTTATATGTTAATACACCTCAGAAAAAACTTATAAAACTGGAACAGGTTTCCACTAGCAACGAGCTGGCAGTAATAGGAATTAATGATTATAAGGAGAACCAAAAATTATCTCCCACTTTATTTACATTTGACAAATCAAAATATCAGAATTACCTGATTACTGAATTATAAAACAGAAAAGCACTACCAAATTGTAGTGCTTTTTTTATTTATTGACTTTGAAATTGTTAGCGCCCGGATATGGCTGCAGATAACCAAGATTCCAATTAGACTGCAATAGAGATTCTATAAAAAGATCATCCCGAAACCTGTGAGGATCATAGGGCGTTTTAAGACTGACATCAGCAATGTTCCCTTTAACATTCCACCAAAAAGCACTCCAGCCGCCTCTGAGTTCCTTGATGATATCATAGACTGTTTTTCCTGTAGCTCTGTTCATCAGTTTTGCAAAAACCTGACCTTCTGTGGTTGTAAGTTCACGGAGTTGCTTTTCATAGCTAGCTGCCAGTTCAGTCTGCCTTTGCTTTATATATCTGTTTCGTTCCGCACTCTTCATATTGGCGCTTTCCGATTTTATACTGTTATATTGCTCTAAAGCATCCAAAAAAAGCGGATAAACCCTGTTTAATTTTTTATTAAGAAAGAAATAATAATTCCTGTCCAGCTGGTTATTAAAATGCGGATTTGCTCTCAGCGTAAGCTCATCTAACACAATTACCTGCTCTCCATTGATCTTATATATCTTAGCTTTCTGAACTTCGTCGTAGAAATACTCGTTTCCGTATTCGTCCTTTTGCAATTTACTTTTCGGAATATCATCAAACGAAGCAACCTTTAGCGTATCCTGCTGGGAATAGCACATCGTGCCAACGAATAGAAAAAGAAAAGGGAAAAATTTATTTAAATTCATTACTTTTACTCTCATAAAAACAGCAAAATTACAAATCAAAAATCATTCCTTAACTATATGAAATTCGAAAAAAAATCGATTCAGTTTTTAGAACAGTATCTGAATACAGCATCGCCCACCGGCTATGAGCATAATGGTCAGAAAATCTGGATGAATTATATCAAACCTTATGTTGATAAAATTGAGGTAGATCATTACGGAACTGCTTATGGGATCATCAATCCAGATGCAAATTTTAAAGTTGTGATTGAGGCTCACGCAGACGAGATAAGCTGGTATGTTAATTATATTACAGATGATGGATTGATCTACGTTATCAGAAATGGTGGTTCCGACCAAACCATCGCTCCTTCTAAAGTGGTTCATATTCATGGTGAAAAAGGAATTGTAAAAGGTGTTTTCGGCTGGCCTGCGATTCATACCAGAAGTGCTAATCAAAACGAACCGACTCCAAAGATTGATAATATTTTCATCGATTGCGGCGCAACTTCCAAAAAAGAAGTGGAAGATCTGGGAATATTCGTAGGATGTATGATTACTTATCCTGATGAATTTTTCGAGCTGAATGACCGCTATTTTGTTTGCCGTGCTTTGGATAATCGTATTGGTGGATTTATGATTGCAGAAGTGGCAAGGCTGCTGAAAGAAAACAAAAATAAATTACCTTTCGGATTATATATTACCAATTCCGTACAGGAAGAAGTGGGACTATATGGTGCAGATATGATTGCAGACACCATAAAACCAAATATTGCGATTGTAACCGATGTGACCCACGATACTACTACACCAATGATCGAAAAGAAAAAAGAAGGCGATCAAAAATGTGGCGATGGTCCTGTTGTCTTCTTTGCACCAAGCGTTCATCACACCATTCGAGAATTGATTATCGATACAGCAAAAGAAAAAGAAATACCTTTCCAGAGAGCTGCTGCAAGCCGAGCAACAGGAACAGATACAGACGCATTCGCACACTCCAACGGCGGCGTTCCCAGTGCATTGATCTCTTTACCTTTGCGATATATGCACACCACAGTAGAAATGGTTTCAAAAGAAGACGTTGCGAATGTAATTCAATTAATTTATGAAACACTTCTGAAAATCCAACCAACAATGAAGCTGAAATACCATTAAAATCTAAATAAGAAAAATGAAAAACAAACTTATAGCACCTTCGCTTTTGTCAGCTGATTTCGGTAATCTGCAACGCGATATAGAAATGCTGAATAATTCCCAGGCAGACTGGCTTCACGTGGATGTGATGGATGGCCGTTTTGTCCCGAATATCTCTTTCGGATTTCCAGTGATGAAAACCGTTCAGCAATATGCCAAAAAATTTGTAGATGTTCACCTGATGATTGTAGAGCCTGAAAAATATGTAGAAGAATTTATAGACTATGGTGCAGATCTCATTTCAGTTCATTACGAAGCGTGCACACATCTTCACAGGACTATTCATCAGATTCAGGACAAAGGTGCAAAAGCTGGCGTCGTTCTCAATCCTGCAACTCCGGTTCTGATGCTGGAAGACATTATTGCAGAAGTAGATTTGGTATTGCTCATGAGTGTCAATCCCGGTTTTGGAGGCCAGAAGTTTATTCAGAATACCTATAAAAAGATCAGAGAAACCAAAGATTTAATCCTAAGTAACAATTCCACAGCACTAATTCAGGTAGATGGCGGCGTCAATCTGGACAATGCTTCCAAACTTTTCGAAGCAGGTGCAGATGTTTTAGTTGCAGGCAATGCCGTTTTCTCGTCAGAAAACCCGGAACACACCATAGAACTTTTGAAAATTTAAAATTTTCAGGAATTATTTGATATCATTGATTGCTTTTCGGAGCAATTCCCGCTATCCACTATATCTTTTTTGCCCAGGCTTTTTCCATTGCAAAAAAGGATGCCGTTCCTATCGGGGCTAGTGACAAATAAACCGCAAAAAAACAGGCTGCCAATTTTGGCAGCCTGTTTTCTATTCTGTAATTTTCAGAAAAAATTAGAAGATCTCTCTTCCGGAAAAATGGAATTGAGCTTCGATAAGTGCATTTTCATCAGAATCTGAACCGTGAACTGCATTTTCGCCAATACTTCTTGCAAAAAGCTTTCTGATGGTTCCTTCAGCTGCTTCAGCAGGATTAGTAGCACCAATTGTAGTTCTGAAATCTTCTACTGCATTATCCTTTTCCAGAACAGCCGCTACTATAGGACCAGAAGACATAAAATCTACTAACTCTCCATAGAAAGGTCTCTCTGCGTGTACCTCATAGAATTTTTTTGCGTCTGCTACTGTAAGCTGTGTAAGCTTCATCGCTTTGATTTTAAAACCAGCTTCACTGATTTTTCCAAGAATCGCACCAATATGTCCATCTGCAACTGCATCTGGCTTAATCATGGTAAATGTGATTTTTCCTGACATTTTTTTTAAATATTTTTTTTAAAGTGTTGCAAACTTACAATATTTATCCGTATGTTTGCAACAGAAAATTCTTTTTCAAAGAGTCGAATCTTCTTGGCACAGTAATTGTGTTATTATTTACGATTCTCATGTTTAATTTGAGTTTTCATGGTTATTAGTTTTTACCCCAACCTCGGTTGGGGTTTTTTGTTTTTATAACAGTTTTTATAACAGTCCTCACACTAAAAAATAATTCCGCCAAACAAATGATTTGTTTGGCGGAATTATTTTATGAGATATTCTAACATCGAATTGCAGCAGCCCGGCTTGAACGGAGCTCTTTTTCTTTTTTTTGCTAAAAAAGAAAAAAGCGGTAGTGGAAGACGGATTAAGCTGCCCAAATTTTAGTCACCCTGATCTACGAAAGCCAGCTCATCCGGATTTTTGACAGGGTATTTTTCTGTAAAACATCCGAAACAATGGTTCGGAGACCCCAGGATTTCTACCAGATTTTCTACACTAAGAAATTCCAGGCTGTCTACAGCAAGGTATTCTTTAAGCTCATCTTTCGACATATTGGCAGAAATAAGATCGTCTTTAGTAGGTGTATCTATGCCTAAAAAGCAAGGTGCTACAATTGGCGGCGACACACTTCTGAAATGAATCTCCTTCACACCGGCATTTTTCAGAATCTTGACCAAGCGTTTTGACGTCGTTCCTCTGACTATAGAATCATCTATAATGACTACTCTTTTGTCTTTCATCTCGGAGATGATAGGATTCAACTTCAGATTGACAAAATGTTCCCTCATTTCCTGAGACGGAATAATGAACGAACGCCCAATATATCTGTTTTTAATGAGAACCGGCCTGAAAGGGATGCCTGAAGCTTTGGAAAAGCCAATTGCAGCAGGAACTCCGGAATCCGGAACACCAATCACAATATCTGCATCCACAGGAGCCTGTTCCCAGATCTTCATCCCGGATTTTTCCCGAACTTCGTGGACATTGATACCTTCCAGTGTAGAATCTGGCCTTGCAAAGTATATATACTCGAATGCACAGATTTTATTTACACAATCTTCTTTCACAAGATAAGATTGTAATCCTTTTTCATTATCGCTGGTGTAAACAATCTCGCCAGGCAAAATATCACGCACATATTGTGCTCCTACTCCATCCAAAGCACAGCTTTCCGAAGCTACCACAAAGGTGTTTTCATCTATTGCTCCCAAAACCAATGGTCTGATTCCATTGAAGTCTCTGAAAGCAAAAAATTTATTTCTCGTGATTCCGACTACAGAATAGGCACCTTCGATCTTCTCCATTGTGGCTTTAATCGCACCACGGAGTCCAAGATCAAGGTTTTTCTGAATGAGCCTGAGTATGACTTCTGTGTCAGAAGTGGCACGGAAAACCACACCTTCGTCCTCTAACTCTTTCCTTAATTGTTTGGCATTGGTAAGATTACCGTTATGAGCGATGGAAAGTATGATCTGATCATATTCGTTCTTCGCAAAAAAAGGCTGAAAATTATATTTTTTCTTGTCGCCTGCAGTTGTATATCTGGTGTGTCCTATAACAGTACTTCCCATAAATTGTTCCGGTTCCTCAATTGTTTTGAAAACATCCAAAACCAAACCTTCATCTTTTACAGAAAATATTTTCCCTTTATTTCCCACTGCTATTCCACAGGCTTCCTGGCCACGATGCTGAAGCGCAAAAAGCCCAAATTGTGATAAAGAAAATGTATCTAGGTTTTCGGTAGAATGTAATCCGAAAACGCCACATTCTTCTTCCATCTTATCAAATGGATAGGCTCCTAATTCTTCTTTTGAAAAATTTTTAGTTTCTTCAAATTCCTGATAACGATTCTGGAAAGCATATTTTGATAACGTGCTGTATTTCTGAAATTCTAAATCCATTGGTAAATTCTTCTCGGATTTTATTTTTCTAAAGCAGTCTGTAGTCTGTCAAAAATCTCGACATAAGCTTCGGTGATTTCTCCCAAATCTCTTCGAAATCTGTCCTTATCGAGCTTTTTCATTGTGTCTTTGTCCCAAAGTCTGCAAGTGTCTGGAGAAATCTCATCTGCAAGAACGATTTTTCCATCGGAAGTTTTGCCTAATTCTATTTTGAAATCTACAAGAATGACATTCATTTTATCAAATAAAGCAATCAAAAGTTCATTGATTCTGCCTGTCAAATCATACATCTCTTTCAGCTCTTCAAAAGTTGCAGCGCCTAAAAAAACCGCGTGATAATCATTAATCAGCGGGTCACCAAGTTCATCTTTTTTGTAGCAGATGTCGAAAATAGTTACAGGAGATTTAGTTCCTTCTTCCACTCCGAGTCTTTGTGCCATACTTCCGGCAGCATAATTACGAACAACCATTTCCAATGGAATGATTTCCACTTTTTTTACCAATTGTTCTCTGTCATCAAGTTTTTCGATGAAATGAGTTGGAATTCCGTTTTCGATAAGATAGCCGAATATCAGTGTAGAAATTGCATTGTTCAGTTCACCTTTCCGATCGAACTGACCGCGTTTCTGTGCATTGAAAGCTGTAGCATCATCTTTGTAACGTACAACGACTTCGTCCGGGTTTTCGGTAGCAAAAACCTGTTTAGCTTTACCTTCGTAAAGCATTTCTTTCTTTTGACTCATAATTACTTTCATTTTTTTAAACTCAATTGCAACTAGACAACAGTTGTTTAAAATTTTTTACTTTTAGATTTATCCACAAATTTACAAAAAAATATACATTCGATTTAATTTGTAATTATGGAGTTTATGAATAATATTGAAACAGGGAATCTTACGCAGCCCGACTTGAACGGAGCTCATCCCGAAAAGAATGGGCAATGAAGTGGGTTTCGGGATAGCGGGAGTGGAAGGCGGAAAAGCTGCCCAAAAATAAAACAAAAAGTCTCCTGTATAAAGGTACTTTCGAAATGTATTGAATATTTTTTTTCTATTTTTTGATAAACTTGACCGATTTTCCGTCGATTCTTAAAATGTAAGTATTAGGAATTAATTGACTGACATCTATAGATTTTTGTTCACTATTTAATGTGTTTGAAATATCCTTCATCAGTTTTCCTGTCATATCATATATCTGCAAAGATTTTACTTTGCCTAAGTTTCCACTGATATTCAATTGATTTCCTACAGGATTGGGATAAATTGCAAAACCAGCATTTTGATTTGCAATATCATTTACTGCTAACACACCCAGACCCTGACAATAATCCGAATTATAAGTCGTCCATTCTGCAATATCGAAAGTTGCTGTAGGATTAACTATATCAGATTTTCTGTAGAGCGACCTGTTACCATTGGTATTGTCCTGTCCTTTTACACCAATTGCATCAACAGTTGCAGATTTGTAAGACAAATCAACATACTGACTTCCGGAGAAGGTTAATGAAGGAGATGCTGTAACAAATTTTGCATTAGAGTTAGCAAAACAACTAAAATTGGCATTAGGATTTATCACAACAAAGCTTTGGTTATTATCTATATCACCTTCTAACTCGAATGGCTCGCCAAAATAATAAGCAGTTCCTTTATACTGAATGTATAATTTATAACCATTCAGATTAACTTTATGACCGGTTTTATTGGCAATTTCAAAAGCTTTGTTATTCCCTGTACCTTCAAGATATTTTACGATCTGAAGATCTTTGGAAAAGACATCGCTTGCCAAAGTGGTTACACTGAGTGTATTACTTTGCGGACTTTCTAAATAACCATTATCATATGCTTTAACAGTAAAGTTATAAGTTGTGGAAGGCGACAGATGATCTGCGGAAAACGAATTGGTGTTCGATGTCCCGACCAAAACACCATCCTGATAGATTTTGTATCCTAAAACATCGGCCTCAGTATTAGCCTGCCATTTCAGGTTTACAAAATAAGCGGAATTTCTCTCCAGAAGTAACGGAGAAGGAGCTGAAGGTGCAACTGCATCCGGTGTCTGCGCCCAGATCATATTTACCCATTCCGGATGATCTATAAAAGGATTTCTGTTTTTCTGAATATTATAAACAGCATTATTCCTGTCAATTTCCCTTTGCGAAACCGGATCTGACTGATGCCAATTTAATAGCATTGCAACATACCAGTTTTCGTAAGCTTTTTCCTCCGTTCCGTCTAGAGGACTCTGATCTTTCGCAGGATCTGCATTGGTACTGAAATTAAAACCACTTAATTTACCTTCGTATCTTACTACAAAATACAATAATGCTCTTGCCACATCACCTTTAAACTCATTTATAGGTTCATAAACCCTTCCTGTATAGGTTGCATTCGCCGTTCCGTTAGAAGCTTGTTTGGATCCATTCGTAAAAGAATAATAAAGCGTTGAACCTGCATTGCCATAAGGATAGTTACTTCTTAGCTGATTGATCCTTGCGTCTGTAGGTACTACAAAAAAAAGATCTGAATACATAGGATATGCACTGTTGAAAGAACTTTGCGGCATCATATGCTCACGATTCCATCCCAGTC
>JAEXJU010000282.1 GCA_023448955.1 Bacteroidota bacterium | reverse complement strand
ATATATAAGAATTACCAACCAACTGTCCAGGGCACTTTTAAAATATGGCATAAGAAAAGGCGACAGAATCGGGCTCATCACATCCACAAACAGAGTTGAATGGTGTTTTTTTGATCAGGCGGCTTTACAGATTGGCGCTGTTACAGTTCCGATTTATCCTTCGATATCTTCCGAAGACTGTGTGTACAATCTGGAAAATTCCGGGTCAAAAATCTGTATCGTTTCTGATGAAAAATTGTTTGACAAAATCAATACAATAAAAAATCAACTGCCGGAACTGAAAGATATCTTTACATTCGATGACGTCAGAAATGCTAAAAACTGGAAAGAATTACTAGAATCTGGCAAAGAAACCGATAATCAGCAGGAAGTGGATGCCTTGAAAGATTCTATATCAGAAGATGATCTGGCATCTATTATCTACACTTCCGGAACCACTGGAAAGCCGAAAGGTGTAATGCTTACGCACAAAAACATCGTATCTGATGTTTTAGGATGCGAAGACAGAGTTCCACACAAAGATTCCAAGAACAAAGGCCTTAGTTTTCTTCCGCTTTGCCACGTTTATGAAAGAATGATTCTCTATCTTTTTACAACTAATGGAATTTCTATCTATTTTGCGGAAAGCAACGAAAAACTCAGTGAAAATCTGAAGGAAATAAAACCGCAATATATGACGGTAGTTCCGAGAATGGTGGAAAAAGTTTATGATGCAATCTACAAAAGGGGAACGGAAGCTGGCGGTATAAAATCTAAAATATTTCTCTGGTCACTTAAGGTAGCCGAGAAATATAAAATAGGTGATTCTAAATCGCTTGCTCATATCATTGCAGATAAATTGGTGTTCAGCAAATGGAGAGAAGGTCTGGGCGGCAATATCATTACATTGGTTTCCGGGTCTGCTGCATTATCACAACGTCTTAATACGATGTTTCATGCGGCGGGAATTCCTATTCTGGAAGGTTACGGACTTACCGAAACCTCACCTGTAATTGCTGTAAACAGCTTTGAGCATACCAAGCTTGGATCCGTTGGAAGACCTATAAAAAATATTGATGTAAAAATACAGGAAGACGGCGAAATTACCGTTAAAGGACCAACCGTAACACAAGGTTATTACAAAGACGAAATGCAAACGAAGGAGGCTTTTACGGCAGATGGCTATTTCAGGACCGGTGACATTGGGATGCTGGATAAAGACAACTTTCTCTTCATCACAGACCGTAAAAAAGAGATGTTCAAAACTTCCGGAGGAAAATATGTGGCGCCTCAGGTGATTGAAAACCTTGCAAAAGCATCACAATTCGTAGAGCAGATTATGGTTGTAGGTGACGGTGAGAAAATGCCTACAGCTTTAGTTCAGCCAGACTTTGAATTCGCTAAAAGCTGGGCTTCAAAAAACAATCTAAACATCGGGAGTTCACCTGAAGAAATTGCCAGCTCTAAAGAGCTGAAAGCTGAGATTGAAAAAGAAATTTCTAAGATAAATGTACATCTCGGAAAATGGGAACAGGTCAAAAAAATTGAGCTTACACCAGAAATATGGACTGAAGATAATGGTTTGCTTACGCCTACCCTGAAATTAAAAAGGAAAGCCATAAAGGAACATTTTATCAAATTATATGATAAACTTTATGACAGATAATTTTACATTGAACCATTAATTAAATATCAATGATTATTACGAAAAAAGAGTTGATAAAAATCTGTGACCGGTTTCTGTCCGAAGAACTTAGTAAAGATGAACTTATTCACTTTGCGAGAACTGTTATGTTTGATGATGAAGACAGATATGAATGTGAAGATGAACTTGTGGAAGAAATCCTCTCTCAATGGGATAACAAACAGTCACAACATAAAATTAACAAAACAGGTATTCAGTTTCTGAGAAATGCACTTTCCGAAATGAATTAAAAAAAAACGCTTCAGAAATCTGAAGCGTTTTTTTTTATCTTTTCTCTGCCAGCTTACTCCAGGTGTGAAGTATATAAACTACTATGACTCCCAGGATGCCTGCTGAAATAGAAAATATGAACTTGGTATTATCCTCATCAAAAAAACCGGATCTCCAGTCAATTGCATAAATATTGATCCCGATGAATATGATGAACAATACTAAAAATACTTTATAAAACGTTTTCATAATTTCTGATGATTAGAAATGAATATAATTTTGAAACAGTTGTGCAAAGTTAGCAGTAAATAATTTAATAGAGATAGCCAAAAGAACAATTCCGAAAACTTTTTGCAAAACCTGCAATGAACCTTCACCCATTTTTCGTTCAATCCAAGGCGCAAGTCTCAAAACAATATAGACAAGAATCGTATTCAGCACAATACCACAAATGATATTGATATCGTGATATTCTGCTCTCAGCGAGAGTGTAGTCGTCAATGTTCCTGCACCGGCAATGAGCGGAAACGCAATCGGAACAATAGAAGCGGCCTGCGGCTGATTGGTTTTATGAATTTCAATTCCCAGAATCATTTCTATGGCTATGATGAAAATAACAAAAGCACCTGCTATCGCAAATGAATTGACATCCACTCCAATAAATTTCAGAATATTATTTCCTATAAATAAAAATGAAATCATTAACAATCCTGCAACTATTGCAGCTTTCTCAGACTCAATTCTTCCGAATTTTTGTCTCAGCGAAACAATGATTGGCACAGATCCAAGGATATCAATAACCGCAAATAAAACCATAAATGCAGTCATTGTCTCTTTGACCGAAAATTCTTCTAAAAATTCCATAACTTTACCTTTAAAGATTTCGCAAAAATAAGAAATATAATTGATAATTCCTTAAAGTAGTTTATAGACTTCCTCTATTTCTCTAAAAATATCCTGCAGTTTTTCTTTTGATGAAAAAGGAGAATACTTTTCAATACTAATAGTTGTAAGCAACTTACTGTACTTTTCGTAATAACTGCTACCTGCTTTAGACCTCAGATAATCAGAAAAATCTGATGAATAATGATTGAGGCAATATTGATCTGCATCGGACTTTAAGGTATCGAAAGCATCATAAAACTGACTCCGATTGTCCTGATCCAGCATTCTTTTCAGGTAACTTAAATAAGAATTGGTATCAAAATCTGCCTTCTTTCTGAGAAGCGCTTCTGTTTCTTCTATATTGACAATTGGTTGTTTAAGGTTTGTCTCTCTGGCAGCCTGCAATCTTTTCTTTTCTTTGTATTTTCTGGAAAAATAAATGAATATAAGCCCACCTACAAGAACAATAACCAGATTTCCAAGGATGCCTGACCAATTGACACTTTTATGTTCTTTGATCTTCAGTTTCTGAGTGCTTATCACCTGGGAATCAACCTTATCCAAAACATTATTGGTATATTCATTGACTTTTTGCAAGGTTGATTTAGAGTTGGCAATATCCTGTGGAGTAACCGCTTTCAGCATCAGAAATTTCTGTCCTACTTCAAAATATTTTTCTTCTTTCGGATCAAAGAAAGAAAAATCTTCTGTTGATATTCTGATGTCGCCCCGTTTTTTCGGGATAATTACATATTGCGCTTCCACTTCTCCTTCAATACCTTCAGATGTTGGGATAGAATTATTGATAATTTTTGGTTCAAAAACTTCGTATTCCGAAGAAGGAAGAATTTTTGGCAAAATTGCCGGCGAAAGATTACCATTCCCGCTCACCTTCACGCTGATATTAAAAGCTTTGTTGATCTCAAAATTTTCCTTGCCTTTGTCCACGAAATCGATTTTAAAATCATATTTTCCAACAGCATTGTTATAATGAATCGGTGCACCTTCTGGCAGTTTTTTCACATTGATTTTCACTTTATTGGAAACCAGCTCGCTTTTATGATTCTTAAAAGGTACTTCTGCATGCGGAATTTCCATTATCCCTGCTACTTTGGGCACAATCACGAACATAGCAATAACCTGGGAAGAAAAATCATTATCCGACTCTTCAATAGATTCATCAAAATTAGCAATAGATCTTATAGCAAAATTTTTTGCGGGTTCGAATCTTGCCGGCTCCAGATGACGGAACCCAGATATATTTTTTGAATAAGCTTTAATAACGCCGATAACAGGTTCATTTTTGTAGACATCTCTGTCAGAAACCTGCATATTCACATACATATTTTTGGCAGGATTTGTATTGCTTGCTAGCGGCTTTTTATCGGCTTCCTTGACGTTGATATCAATCGGTTCCGTTTTGTAGATCTTACCATTCACTTTTACCAGAGCAGAACCTACACGGAGATTTCCGGCCTGTTTCGGATCCAGAGAAATCTGGCAAATAATCTGGTTGATCCTGATTTTTTTGACAGGATCTATGAAAGTGCTTTGCTCGGAAGAAACAGCATAATCAAATTTTGAAAAATCAGGAAGTTTGATAGGTGTTTCCTGGATCAGATCTTCCCCGAAAATCTCCAGTACCACCGTAAAAACAAAAGGATTATTGACACGGGCATCTTTCGTATTGACTTCCGAGTAAAGATTGACCTGAGCAAACGAAAAATACGATGCCAGAATAGATAATATGTATAAACTTTTTTTTATCATTACCAGTCCTTTTCGTTGCTTTGCGGCATCGAATTGGCTCTTTTGTTTAAAATTCTTCTTGCGGTTTCCCGTTCCCGGTTTTCTATATCCCGCAATATTGTGTTTTCTGCCTCTTCAGGTATTTTATTTTCTTGTTTTTTGGGCTGATTTGGCTTTCCCTGGCTTTCACCTTTCTGTTGGTCACCTTGTCCGTTTTGCTCGTTCTTTTTCTGATTGCCTTTCCCGGACTGATCCTGATCTTTCTGATCTTTTCCTCCTCCTTTTCCGTTGTTTTTCTGCTTTTGCTGCTCTTTCTTTTCTTTATCCTTCAGCATAGCGATTTCATAATTCTTGCGCACAGCCTCGTTGTAAGGATCCTGTTTCAGCGATTGCTTGTAAAAACCGGCTGCTTTTTCCGGATTATTAGACTGCATAGAAACATTTCCAAGATTGTATAAAGCAGCAGCTTTCTCATATTTGCTTTTTGTAAGTCCAATAGCTTTCTGATACTCCGCAGATGCTTCTTCATACTTCTTACTTTTGTAAAGCGAATTGCCCAGATTGTAATGAGCAGCGTAATTTCCACTCTTCTCAGAGATAGCTTCAAGATACTTCCCTGTTGCAGCATTATATTCCTTCGCATCAAATTTTTTATTGCCCTCATACACAAGCGCATTGTAACTCTTCTGAGCTACAAAAAACTGTGTGAAAAATAAAAAAACCAATGCGGTTAGAAAAGACCTAAAATCCATCCATGCAAAATTATCCGTTTTATTGTTAAAATCAACACTTTAAACGTTAAAGTTGGGTTAAAAAAAGGCATTATAAATCCTCTAAAATAAGGCATTTATTAAAAATAAAAATAGTCTTTTTAATGAAAAAATGCTATCGAAAATTCAATAGCATTTTTGTTAAATAGAATGATTAAATATAACCCTTAAAAAAAAGCTTTTACCAGTCTTTCTTTTTAAGAATTAAATAGCTGCCACCAATAAAAATTAATGACCAAACAACACATGCAATGACGCTAGAAACCGGATATTCAAACTTAAAATCCATGCCGATCATCTGAGCCATTTTGGTTCTTACCAGCGGGTTTGGAATCAGGCTGGACATACTTTCCAATGGGAGATAGTCACTGATGAAATGATGTTCCAGCATCAATCGTGCTTTATCTTTCTGCGCCACATTTTTCAAAAGCGTAAACTTTTCAATTCCGGAAAAAACCCCTTCTACAAACCAGAGCATAAAAAATCCAAGAAATACAAAAATCGATTTTCTGAACAATACAGATAAGAACATCAAAAATGTGAAGAATGTAAATAATTTGAGAAAATAATTGAAAATAAAATAAATTTCTTTAAAAATTAATTCACCATCCTGAGTATCAGAATACGTCTTCCCCAAAACAAGGGCAATAACAAAAACAAGCAATGTAGAAAATATGGTAAAAACCAGAATTGTAAGCAATTTGGAAGCTATAAATTCTTCTCTGCTAAGACCATCAATTATGTTTTGCTTAAACATCCTGTTACTGAATTCCTGGCAAATAGAAAACACAATGATGCATCCCAGAAAAATCTTCAGGAGGCCGACAATATAGGTGGTAAAGTTCCAAATTCCGGGAAAATTATACATTCCCTCTTCTTTCAGATTAACTTTGAGTCCGGCGAGATCAAAATCTACCAGACCGATAAACAAGAGCAAAGTGAGAACAAGAAAATATAGCAATGCAAAGATCCTGAAAGGATTGTAGTTCAAGTTTTTGAAATATTCTAATTTTAAAAGGCGTATCATAAGTTATTTTGTTTTACAAGTTCAAGGAATTGGGTTTCTAGGCTTTCTTTTTTCTTTTGCAGATGCGCAAGTGCAATTCCCTTATCAAAAAGTTTTCTGTTGAGTTCCGAAGCAGAAATATCCTCTGAAATCTGAGCTATTATTAGGTTATCTCGTTCTTTTACTGAAGAAAATATTCCCAATGATTCCAAAGCAGACATTAATTGTGGGATATTCTCCGATTTTAGTTCAAAGAATCCTTTGGTATTACTCATCGCATCCACAGATCCGGAATAGATTGCAGTTCCTTGTTTCAGGACGATGACGTGAGAACATATTTTCTCAATCTCGTCCAAAAGATGGCTTGCGACAATAATGGTGGTTCCGGATTTTGCAATCTGGTTGATGATCTCTCGAATCTGGATGATTCCTTCGGGATCCAGTCCATTGGTAGGTTCATCCAAAATAAGAACTTCAGGATTAGCCAGCAAAGCCGATGCGATAGCCAATCTCTGTTTCATCCCAAGAGAATATGTTC
>JAEXJU010000156.1 GCA_023448955.1 Bacteroidota bacterium | reverse complement strand
GTGATATGCCATTCCTTCGGAACCGTTGTGGTAAAGGTTTAATAAGCAGGAATTAAATGTTTCGCCGCTGATAATTTCAATTTTTTCTTTGATTTCCAATAGTGTTTTGTTCCACGGTAAAGCAGTTTTTGTTCTTCCGGAATAGGTATAGCTGAAAGATTCACTTCCGTACCAGGCGACTTTCCGTTTGGTTTCAATCAGTTTTCCGAAGATGACCGCTTCATCACTTTTCCATTCGATTTCGGTCAATAATTTCTCAAAATAATCATCTGCTTCTTCTTTGGAAAAGATTTTTCCGTAGTAGGAAGTTACGCCGTCGTATGGCAGAATATTTTCAATAATGTCGGATTGTTCTTCAAAAAGGCTCATTGTTTCGTTTCGTCAAAATTATCGTAAAACTACAATCTTTGGTGATTTTCAGTTCTAAAAATACAACTAAGTTCATTAATAGTAATCATCAAAATAGTTTTTAACCTTGCGATCGCTATTTCTAATCGTATAATTCTTATTTTTGCAGTCGATTTATCATTCAATCACCACTTATCGTTTATAAAATGAAGCCGAGTTTAGCAAAAGGAACCAGAGATTTTACTTCGAAAGAAGTTTCGAGAAGAAAATATATAATCAATACATTACAGAAGAATTTTGAATTATTTGGATTCCAGCCGTTGGAAACACCAAGTTTCGAAAATCTTTCAACTTTGACGGGAAAATATGGCGAAGAAGGCGATCGGTTGATTTTTAAAATTCTCAATTCCGGAGATTACGCTTCTAAAACTAATGAAGATGACTGGACGAATAAAAATTCTCAAAAACTAATTTCCCAAATTTCAGAAAAAGCACTTCGCTACGACTTAACAGTTCCATTTGCTCGTTTTGTCGCTATGAATCACGGGCAATTGGCATTTCCTTTTAAGCGTTACCAGATTCAGCCGGTTTGGAGAGCAGACAGACCTCAGAAAGGAAGATTCCGAGAGTTTTACCAATGTGATGCGGATGTTGTCGGAAGTACAAGTCTTTGGCAGGAAGTGGAATTGTTACAGTTATATTTTAAATCATTTCAGGACTTAAAATTATCGGTTTCGATTCACATCAACAACAGAAAAATTCTTTCCGGATTAGCCGAATATGCAGGAATTGCAAACCAGTTGATCGATTTTACAGTCGCTTTAGATAAATTAGATAAAATTGGAAAAGATGGTGTAACCAAAGAAATGCTGGAAAAAGGTATTTCTGAGGAAGCGATCTCTAAATTGGATTTTCTTTTCGGTCAATCTAATGACGCATTAGAAAATCTTCTTAATCTTAAAGAAAAATTCGTAGGAATTGAAATCGGATTGAAAGGTGTGGAAGAACTGGAATTCGTGATTACCAATGCTTTGAATCTCGGAATTGACGCTCAAAACTTAGTTTTTGATATCACTTTAGCCAGAGGTCTGGATTATTACACAGGCGCTATTTTTGAGGTAAAGGCTAATGAAGTTGCGATGGGGTCCATTGGTGGTGGCGGTCGTTATGATAATCTGACGGAAGTTTTCGGCGTTAAGGATATTCCTGGAATCGGGATTTCTTTCGGACTGGACAGGATTTATCTTGTTATGGAAGAGTTAGGCATTTTCCCGGAAGATTCTGTAAGTAATGTCAAATATCTTTTTGCCAACTATGGCGAAGCAGAATCCATTGAAGCTTTGAAGCTGATTTCTGAACTGAGACAAAGAAATATCGCCGCAGAGTTATATCCAGAAGCTTCCAAACTGAAAAAACAATTTACTTATGCCGAGAAAAAAGGCATCGAAAATTTGGTTTTTATGGGATTAGAAGAGATTAATAATCAGAGTGTAACGGTGAAAAATCTATTATCTGGGGAACAAAAAACAATGAAAATAGAAGCGTTTCTGGATTAATAAACTATAAGGGTTTTAGTTTTCTGATACCAGTCCGCTTACATTATCAATCGAATTATAGTTTACATCGTTTTCCAGTTCTTTTTTCCTTTTTCGTATAAAGTCAGTGGGTCTGATGCCGTTGATCTCAAAGAAAAGATCGGAAAAGTTTTGTCTGGAAGCAATGCCACATTCCTTAGCCAAAGTGTCTATGGTGTAATTTAGATAGATGTTTTTCTCAAATAAAAGTCTTGTTATGTATCTGATTCTCAGGTCGCCAAGATATTTGTTAAAATTCATTCCTTTGTATTCATTAATCACATGTGAAAGGTAGTTGGAATTGGTTTCCATCTGGATGGCAAGTTTCTGAATAGTAAGACCTTTTTGAGTAAATTGATTTTTCTCCTCGAAAATTTTCAGTTTTCTGAGAAGTTCTTCTTTTAAAGTATTAGTGATATGTGCTCTTTTATCATCTGCGTTATACTGACTGATTGGAGGAATAGTAGTATTTTCTGATCTATTATAGTTGTGATTCTGAAGCTTTTGCTGCAAAAGAACATATTTCTGAAGAATGTCTTTTTCTCTTCTGAATTTTTTGTAAAGTATATAAACAAGAAAACCTGCAATAGTTACAAGAATAGTTATAAATACAAAACTCCAGATGTTGGCTTTTTCTAATTTGCCTTTTTCTTCGAGTAACGCATTAGTATCATATTCTCTGTGGACTTTTGGAGAGAGATAAGAAAAATCCCGTGAGATAATGCTATCTGCTTTTAGCAGTTGTGTAGTATAAAAAAGCTGCTGTTTAGAGTCATTCTGAGATTTGTAATGGTTAATCAAAAGCTCATAATTTTCCCGCAGTTCTGGCAGTATGAAATCCTGTTTGGTAAAGATTGTGTCGATTTTTTTGAAATAAGATATAGCCAGATCGTCCTGTTTAAGCGCCAGGTAGCTTTTGCCGATATAAAAATAATCCACAGATTCCCAGGCAAAATCATCTTTCATTAAATTTAATGATTGTGTAAGGTAATCGATTGCAGACTCGAATCTGTTGCTGTTATATTCTGAGATACCTTTAGCTTTTAGAAAATAGCTTCGTTCCTGCGAAAAATCCGGCTCATTAAATGTTTTAAGCAAACCTATATTGACTAAAGAATCTACCTTTTCAAAATCTTTCATGTTCCTGTAGCAGACAATCATTTGATGGAGGCTGTTCAGATATCCTTTAGTATTGTTAAAGACCTGAAATTTATGCGCTTTTGCATTGCTGGCCTGAGATTCAAAATAATCTAAACAATCTTTGAAGAGCTGTAATGCTTCTTCATTATAGCCTAAATAGTTTTTTACAACGCCAAGGTGATAGGAGACTTTATTTTTTAGATAGAGATCTCCAGTGTTTTTTGAATATTTATAAGCCATAAGATACTCATCCAGAGCAGGCTTATATTTTTTCATATTCCCGTAGTAGACACTTCCTTTTAAAACGTAAGCCGTTGATATTCTGTCATCACTGGAAGATTTATAAGCCGCATCCAGACAACTATCGGCATACTTTAATTTTCTGTCAAGAGATTTTGTGTAGTAAACAGCATCTCGGTATGCCTGAAAAAGTTCAGCATACTTTTCTTCTTTTTTAGCTTTCTTTATATAGGGATTGAGATAGAAAAACGCCCTCGAATCATTCTCTGAAAATCTTTCATAGCCTTTTCTGAGATCTTCATAAGTTTTTGGAACTCTGTCTTTAGAAAAGACATAGCCTGAAACTAGGAGTAATATGATAAAGCAAAAATTTTTCATTAAATCTTTTTTGAGCTTCATCGTTTGTGAGTACAAAAGTACGTAAATCTAAATTATGATGCATCATTAAAGAAAAAAAAAGTACTGGATACAGATTCTGATTAAAATTTATTTAAAGCATTGATTATTAGTTTATAATGTATGTGTTAATTTATGAATTAGGACGTCGGAATTCCAGAATAGAGACCACAAAAGCTTTTGCAATACAAAAATAGAGCATACTTTCGTATCAGAAAATGACAATAAAATCATTCTTTTGTAAACTTTAAAAAATTAAAAAATTTACCCATATGAAAAAATTCGTTTCAATTCTGGCAATCGCTTTAGTATCTCTAAACTTTGTTTCTTGTCGTCAAGATGATGCAGCTTCTGATATAGAAATAGCATCTGTTCCTAAACAGAAAACAAACTATAGCAAAAGTAATGACACAGTAAAAACTGATTCTACAGCTAGTGCAAACGCAATGCAAAAACCAGAAGTAGATCCGGATCCACCAGTAAAAGATGGAACAAGATGGTAATTAATATAATATAACATTCATTCTATACACAATATCTGCCTCAATTTACAACCATGAATTGGGGCAGATTATAAGAATGTATTAATTTATTATAATTTGTTCTATTCTTTTGTTTTGATTAATTATCATGATTATGTGCCTCATGAAAAAAACGAGCGTTATACTTTTTTTTATGTCATTTACCACCTCACACGCTCAGGTCGGAATTAATACTAAAAATCCTTTGGCAACTCTTGAAGTCCACAGGTCCTCACTCTCAAATGTTCCGGACGGGATTATACCTCCAAGAATCTCTGCAGATTCTCTTCAGCTAAAAGATCATCTTTACGGACCTGCTCAGAATGGCGCAATGATATATGTAACAAAGCCGGCTACAAAAAACACAGGCAGAACCAGCCAGATGACAAGTTCCGGTTATTATATATATGATGCCTCTTATTCCAACCAGAATAAAACTGCTGGTTCCTGGAAAAAAATGTTCAATGATCCTCATGCTTTTGCATCCAGAAGTATATCTTCGGTCTCATTTGTACCTTCAGATGTTTCCAGAAGTAACTTTCAATCAATTAAATTTGATGATTCTTTCGATACAGAGGTCGGCTCAGAATATCTGGATGGTAATCAATACATCGTTCCGGAAACTGGTTTGTATGTGATTAATTATAATATTATTACGGATAAATCAGTGGTAGTAGAAACACTGGAAATACCGAGTATTGTAATAATGAGATCCAAATCGGATAAAGAATCTTCTGTATTATCTGCAAAGACATTTGATGCCTTTTCTACGGAAAACGGAAAAGTGAATCTTGCAAACTTATCGCCACAGGCTACTATAAACCATATTTATAATTTAAAAAAAGGCGAAAAATTAAGTTTTGGTTTAAAAGTTGCTGGCGGAAACGTGGCAAATTTTGGAAAAGTATCTTCAGAAATATCAATTTATAAAATAAGATAAAATATTATGTCTAGATTAAATAATGTTGTCGTGGAAAAATTAGTTGGATTTTCTCTATACGTTTTAAAAATGTGCTTTGGCGATAGAATCTTCCGTAAAAAATCCAATTACCAAAAAAGTTTATCTACTTTTGCAGGAAATCAAACTGTATGAAGCCAGGACAAACTCAGACACTCAAAATATCGGAAAAAATCTCTTCAGGATTCATTTTAAAAGATGAAGAAGGCGAAAAAGCTTTTATTCAGAAAATTTTTGCAGATGATTCTTGGGATTTAGAACGAGAAGTGGATGTGTTTGTATATCAAGAAGAAGGAAACCTGAAAGCTACCACAGAAAAACCGAATGCCGAAATTGGCGAATTTGCTGTAATGACCTGTGTACAAAGTCTTCCTAGCGGTGCTTTTATGGACTGGGGAATTATCAAGGATCTTTTTATTCCATACAAGCAGCAGAAGTCTAAAATTGTAGAAGGCAAACGTTATCTTGTCTATGTTTATATAGATGAAGCGAGCGGGCTTATTACAGGAACTACAAAATTTAAAAGGAATCCGCAGTATGATCACTTACCTTTCCAAAAAGGAGATAAAGTTGATCTTATTTTGATGAATGAATCCGAATTAGGATGGAATGTTGTTATTGATAAAAAATACATCGGGTTGATCTATACATCAGATATTTTTAAAAAACTTTATCCACTTTCCGAAGAGTCCGGATATATCAAAGCCATTCGGGAAGATGGTAAAATAGATGTCACGCTGCAGCCGGAAGGTTTTGAAAATGTAGATGAGTTCAAACAAAAAATCATAGATAAGCTTAATGACAGTTACGGTTTGCTTTATCTTTCCGATAAATCTTCTCCAGATGAGATTAAGGATGAATTGCAGATGAGTAAAAAGAATTTCAAAAAAGCTATCGGAAGTCTTTATAAAGATAAAGTTATCGAAATTCTGGAAGACAGAATCAGATTGCTCTAATATCTATGCAAAATATCACCTTTTCTGATGTCGTGTTGGAATCGTTTTTGAATTTGAAAAATGAAATCTGAAACGATGAAAAAAATTCTTATCAGTGGAGCAACTGGACTTGTTGGAAAAAAACTGTCTCAAAAACTATACGAACGTGGCTATAGGGTAGAGATCTTAGTGCGGTCTAAAAAGGAAAAGACTAATTTTAAAACCTATCTCTGGGATTATAAAAATAAATTTCTGGAGGAAGGTGCTTTGGAACAAACATATATTTTTATTCATCTTGCTGGTGCATCCATTAGCAACAGGTGGACAGATTCCTACAAAAAAGAGATTTATGCCAGTAGAATAGATTCTGCTCAATTTATCTTTGATCAGATGAAGGTAAAAAATATTCATCCGGAAGCTGTCATTTCATCATCTGCAGTCGGATTTTACGGACAAATTACATCAGATCATATCTTTTCAGAGAACGATATTCCCGGTGAAGATTTCTTAGGCAATGTATGTACAGACTGGGAAATGAAAGCGATTCAGTTTCAGAATCTTGGCAGTAGAGTAGTGCGTTTGCGCACGGCCACTGTACTTTCGGAAAAAGGTGGTGCTTTGGAAGTTCTAAGAAAGCCTGTGGATTATAATATAGGAGCAGTTCTAGGAAACGGCAAGCAGTATTTTCCATGGATTCATATTGATGATCTTGTTAATATGTATATAAAAGCCGTAGAAGATGTTTCAATGAATGGCGCTTATAACGCTTCTGCACCGGAATATGTAAACAATGAGATTTTAACAAAAAAAATAGCTTCACACCTCGGGAAAAGAATTATTTTACCGAATATTCCAAAATTTGTAATAAAAACAATGCTTGGTGAGATGTCCGTGATTGCTTTGGAAGGAAGCCGTATTTCTGCTGATAAAATAGAAAATGCAGGTTTCAAGTTTGCATACAGAACACTGGAAGAAGCTCTTTCCGATGTTTTATAATTTTACGGATTATTCATTTTTTCGGTAACAGATTTTCTGAAATCAATATCATCTAAAACCCATTTAAGAATCTTATCTTCTGAAGATCTGATGTTAGCAAAGTCAGGATCAACAGAAAAATTGGGAATAACACCCAGTCCTTTATTTTCAAACTCAATATTGGGACGTATAAGGAACAGCCCGATCGGTAACGTTAATTTTGAGTTAGGTAACGTTACTGTATTATTCACACCTGAAACTGTTCCATCATTGGCACCGCCGGTTTCTTCGCCTACAATGACGGCTCTTTTTTCATATTTTAATTTTGCGGAAATGATTGACGATGCAGAAAAGCTGGCACCATTCACCAATACATAGATTTTTCCTTTGAAAGCATTTGCTTTTGGTCTTGTTGGTCTAGATACAAATTCTCTGAAATAATAATGCTGCTCTTTTTTAGATGACATAAGATAATTCCCAGCCAGAAAAAAAGGGTAGCCAATTGCCATAAAAATGGATGAAAAAACAGTTTGTCCTCTGAAATAATTCTGGTGCATTCCGGATGTTTTGGAAGTCATTTCCGGAACTTTTATCAAAGTGAATTTTTTATCTGAGAGGTAAGAATACAGTGTGTTGATCTCGGAAAGCGACCCGCCAAGATTATCCCTGATATCCAGAATAAGATATGCCGAACCTGCTTTTCTTATTTTAGAAAATGATTCTGAATAAAATGCTTTGGAAAGTGTTGCAGAAAATGTTTTTATTTTAATATAGGCAATGCTGCTGTCATTTGTTAAGAATTTCAGACTTCTGTTATAGCTTTTGGAGTCAAGATCATAATCCCGTATTTTCTGGAAAGTGGTCACTTTTGGCTGTATTTTATCCTTTGTAAGTTCCTGATCCGTTTTTTTCTGTCTCCTTATCACGATCTCAGATACTTTATTATCCAGTTTGGTAAGCAGTTTTGCACTGTCCAGATAACCGTTTTCCAGAGTATAGTAATTGAAAAATGTAAGATTTATGAAATATTTCTGAAAAGTTCTATTGTGTCCGTCTGAGCTGAAAAGTTTTCTGTACCTTTCCGTAAGGTCAGAAATATTGTCGTTGTTGATTTTAAGAATTTCTGTTCCGGGTTTTATATTTTCAACATTTTGTTTGTTATCGGTCACAAACATTCTGTTGTCAATAATTTTATAGTCCATCATTGCAAAAAGCGGTTTTTTTGTCTTTAATTCTTTTTGCTCAGATTTTGAATATTGTCTTGGCAATGCTCTCAGCCGGAGATGTCCTTCATTAATGCTTGCAATTACAGGTGATAATTTCAGGTAAAACTGATTAGGAGTTAGTGGTTCGTTGATGCTTTGTTTCAGGCTGTCAAATTTTTGGTCCAGCTGCGGCTTGGAAATGTACCAATAAAGATTAGGATGAAATCTTTTAAGCTTTTTGTATGTAAAATCGACATCTTTTTTTAATTCATAAGCTGGTATTTTCTTTTCCAGAAATAAATTGTTTTTCCTTACAGAATTGCAGGAAAATACAATAAACAATAAAAGAAAGAGTAAAACAGGTTTCATACTTTCATAAAATTAGGTTTTTCCGGAAGCTAAGTATTGATTAATGCTGGATTCAAAAGAAAATAATAGTTACAGCTGATTAATATTAATTATAAAATCATCTACGATTTGATCCGGCGTTGCCCAGGATGTAATGATTCGAATAGCAGAACGTTCTTCGTCCACTTTTTTCCAGATATAGAAATCAAAATTTTCGGATAGTTTTTCGATTTGAGTGTTGCTGAGAATCGGGAAAATTTGATTGGTGAATGTTTCTGACAAGAACTGAAAACCTTTCTTCTCAAATGCCAATTTGATTTTCATTGCCTGGATATTAGAATGTTTTGCCAGGTCAAAATACAGTTCATTTTTCATCAGTTCCGAAAACTGAATGCCCAGCAATCTTCCTTTTGCCAGCATCGCTCCCTTTTGTTTGATATGAAATCCAAATTCTTCTTTGAGTTTTTTATTGGTAATGATAATTGCTTCGCCCAGAAGTGCTCCGTTCTTTGTGCCTCCGAGGTAAAAAACGTCGGTCAAGTTGGCAATATCTTCCAAAGTCAAATCATTGATTTCTGAAGTCAGAGCTTGTCCCAATCTTGCACCGTCCATAAAAAGATACAGATCATTGGTTTTACAAAATTCAGACAGTTCCTGTAATTCCTTTTTATTGTAAATGGTTCCTATTTCGGTAGAATTGGAGATGTAAACCAATTTTTGTTTGACTTGATGTGGTTTATTGGTATGCAAATCCAAAACGGACTGAATATGTTCTGGTTTTAGTTTTCCATCCGAAGTTGCCAATCCGTGAACTTTATGTCCTGTAGCTTCGATTGCGCCGGTTTCATTGGTGAAAATATGACCTGTTTCCGCAGAAATAACGCTTTCGTGTGGCCTGAGAATAGAAGAAATAACAAGCAAGTTAGCCTGTGTTCCACCGCTTACAAAATGAATGTCGGCGTCATTGTTATTCATCTTTTGTTTGATTAACAGTCTTGCTT
>JAEXJU010000064.1 GCA_023448955.1 Bacteroidota bacterium | reverse complement strand
CAACTAATTCCGCATCACTTTCCAGAACTTCTTCAAGAGTATCGAAACTTTTAACATTTGGATAATCAGTTTGTATATTTTTTGTGCTTCGTTCGTAGGCGCCTATCAATTCAAATCTATCATTGACCTCAAGAAACGGTGCGTGGAACAATTTCCCCGAACCACCGTAAGCCAACAAAGCCGTTTTTATTTGTCTCATAAATTTTAAAATAATTTTGATGATGCAATTTAACCAAATAAAAAATCAAGCCACAAAACTTGTAACTTGAATCTGTTATTAATTTAGGTTTCTCGCAGATTTAGCAAATGACGCAGATTTAAAAAAATAATCTGCTAAATCTGCCCAATCTGCGAGATGTCTCAGTTTAAAGGCTTCGAGAGCCTCAGCTTAAGATAATTATTAGATTTGTTAGTCTGAGCGTAGTCAAAGACTTTTATAATTTCTCACTCTCCAACTCTCCAACCCAAATCAACCCATAATATGAAACCCACCATCCACGTGACGGATTTCGCCTGTTATCCTGGTTTCTTTTCGGAAAAGGTGAACAACCTCGTGCGCCAAATCTTCTGGCAAAGCATTTCCCAACGGACTGATTCTGTTCGCTCTTTCCACATCTTCAATTTTCAAAGTGGCGTTGCCGGCTTTACTTCCCATATATGGAGAAAATCTGATGGCATTGGCGCGGATTCCGTACTTCTTTCCGAGCTCATAAGCCATTTCAATGGTCAATCTTTCCAGCGCCGCTTTCGCAATACTCATATTGATATAAGGAAAAAATGAAACTTTCTCCGCAGCAATATAACTTAATGAAACAATCGAAGCGCCATTTTGCAAAACACTATTGGCGAGCAATGCGTGGCAAAGCGTAACCAATGAAAATGCGGAAACATTCATCGTATCGTTAAATTCTTCGGCAGTCACTTCCAGCATTGGTTTCACGGATTTGTTTCTGATGGTTTTGTCCATTGCAATGGCATGTAGAAATCCGTTCAGTTGGATGTTTTTTGTTTTCAGATCATCAGCAAAATGGCTTAAACTTTCTGGTAAAGTGACATCGAGCGGCGCGGTGTAAACATCATTTCCCAATACTTTTTTACAAGCGTTTTCGAAATCTTCATAGTTTTTATTGAGAAAAGATTCTGCTTTTTCGGAAAGATTTTTGTGAAAAGGTGTCACGCCTAATCCTGTGCAAATGACTTTTCCGTTATTCGCAAGAATTTTTTCTGCAGTTTTCATTGCTAATGAGTTTTCATCTGCAATGCCGGTAATTAAAAAAGTTTGATTATCTAACATTTTATTTAGTTGATAGTTATTGGTTGGCGGTTGATGGTTTCAATTTAATAGTATCAGTCGTTTTTCACCAACAACTATCAACTGCCAACCATCAACCAAATTTTAAGCTTTATAAAGTGCAGTTCCCCAGGTCCAGCCGGAACCAACAGCTGCGAAAAGCAATAGATTTCCGGGTTGGATTTTTCCACTTTTATAAGTTTCATCCAGGACAATTGGGATGGTTCCGCCGGATGTGTTGGCGTATTTATCCATATTCGTCATCACTTTTTCGAATGGAATATTGGTTTTTCTGGCAGTTTCCTGAAGAATTCTGATGCTTGGCTGGTGAGGAATCACCCAATCGACATTTTCAGAAGTCAATTGGTTGGCATCCAGAATTTCATTGATTGTTTCTGGCAAAACTTTAGTCGCCGTTTCAAAAACTTCTTTTCCATTCATTTGAAAATAGTGAAGTTTTTGTTTTAATGTTTCTTCCGAAGCTGGCATTTCGGAACCGCCAGCGGGAATATTAAAATGATATTTCCCGGTTCCGTCTGCGTGCAGTTTGAAATCGAAAAAGCCTTTATCTTCCGTTGTAGCAGATAACAAAATCGCACCGGCGCCGTCCCCAAAAAACACTGAATCTTTTCTTTCCCAATCGGTAATCGTTGAAAATGTATCAGCACCGATTACCAATACATTGTTGTACATTCCTGTTTCGATGAACTGGCAACCGATGGCGATGCCGTAAAGTCCGCCGGAACAGACTGCAGAAATATCAAAGGCAACCGCTCGTGGCGCATCCATCTTTTCCTGCACAAAGCATGCGGTTGATGGCGCTTGTCTGTCCGGAGTAGAAGTGGCAACAATGATAAGGTCGATGTCTTTTGGCGATACATCCGTATTTTCTAAAGCGCGCAATCCGGCTTTGTAAGCCAAGTCGCTGGTAACTTCACCTTCGGCAATCCGGCGTTCTCTGATTCCCAGATTCTTAAAAATCCATTCGTCAGACGAACCTACTTTTTCAAAAAAATCATTCTTTAGGATTTTTGGTGGAACATACGAACCAGTTCCTTTGATATAAGCACGAATTTTCTGCATAACATTCATTCTTTCATTCATTTAATTGTATATAAACTTGAATTTTTCATAAAAAAACAATCAAAGCTATGAGCTTTATCTTGCATCAATGTTAATTTATTGATAATTTTTAAATTTATGATTTATGTTTGTTTTTTAAAAATTTCATTCCGAAATTGCAGGATATTAGCATTAACTGAAACTAATAATGAGAGATACTTACGTTCATAAAGGTAAAAGGAAACAATTAATGGATTATCTTCATCAGAAGATCGGAATTTCCGACGCTTTTGTACTCAATGCGATGAATGAAATCCCGAGACATCTTTTTAT
>JAEXJU010000056.1 GCA_023448955.1 Bacteroidota bacterium | reverse complement strand
ATTTCATAGGATTGGGCGCTCAGGATTCCGGGAGAGCTGCAAAGCGTCTGCAAAACGGAAATGTGGAAAACTATGTGCTGATTATGTCATTGGCCATAGGAATTGTATTGATTGTTAACTTTTTATTGAAATAGATAATGTCGTATTTACTATTAACATTATTACTATTACCTCTCGCAGGTTCGGGTTTACTTTTTTTCTGGAAAAATGCTTCCAGTAAATATATAGCGTTGGTTTTTGGCTTCGCACAGATGCTGATTGCATTTTATATGTTGGGAAATTTCGATTTCACACCAACTGTAGATGCACCTTTGCAATACGAAATCACCTATCCTTGGTCCAATTATATCAAAAGCAGCCTTAATTTCGGCGTTGACGGAATGAGTATGCTGATGGTTTTATTGACCAACATCTTAGTTCCTTTGATTATCTTATCATCATTCAATGACAAAAAAGGCTACCCGAATTCCTTCTATGCTTTGATTTTGCTGATGCAGTTTGGATTGTTAGGTGTTTTCACCTCATTGGACGGACTGTTGTTCTACATTTTCTGGGAAGTCACTTTGATTCCAATCTGGTTCATCGCCGGAATCTGGGGACAGGAAGACAAAAGAATCAAGTTTACAACGAAGTTCTTTGTTTACACATTTGTAGGGTCTTTGTTTATGTTGATTGGTTTAATTTATGTTTACAACCATTCCGCTTCATTTGCTTTGACAGATCTTTACAATGCACAGTTAAGTGTTAATGAACAAAATGTGATTTTCTGGTTTATCTTCTTTGCATTTGCAGTGAAGTTACCGGTTTTTCCTTTCCACACTTGGCAGCCTGACACTTATACTTATTCACCTACGCAAGGGTCTATGTTGCTTTCAGGGATTATGCTGAAAATGGCAGTTTACGGTGTAATGCGTTATCTGTTGCCAATCACGCCTCAAGCCATTGGCGGAATTTCCGGAGAAATTGTGATTATTCTTTCTGTAATTGGGATTATTTACGGTGCTATCATTGCAATGATTTCTACAGACAGTAAGAGGTTAATTGCTTACTCTTCTCTTTCTCACGTTGGACTGATTGTAGCAGGTATTTTCTCATCAGCAGTTGTAACAATGAGAACCGGACTGACTTTTGAAGGCGGACAAGGTGCAATGATACAGAGTTTTGCTCACGGTATCAATGTAGTTGGTCTTTTCTATTGTGCCGATATTCTTTACAAGAGATTCAAAACGAGAGATATCCGTCAGATGGGCGGACTTGCAAAAGTTGCTCCTAAATTCGCTGTACTTTTTATGATTATCCTTTTGGGCGCAACAGGTGTTCCTTTGACCAACGGATTCATTGGTGAATTTATCTTGTTGAAATCTGTTTACAGCTACAACTTTATTATGACGGTAATGGCAGGACTTACTTTGATTCTGGCAGCGGCTTATATGCTGAGATTCTACGGAAAAACAATGTTTGGAAAAGGTGACGATGCTGTTCTGGCTACAACAAAAGATATCAGCTCAGTTGAGTTTTCTGTATTGGCAAGTTTATCTGTTTTCGTTATCGTGCTTGGGGTTTATCCTCAGCCGGTGATAGAAATGGTGACGAGTTCTGTACAATTCATCTATGCATCGATGTTAAATTAATCTTGAAACAAGATAAAAGAGAAATTAAATAAAATTCAAAACGGACATCGGTTCTTCCGGCTTCCGACGAAACAAATAAAGAAATGAGTGTTTTTATAATTTTATTCCTCACGGCAGTGCTTGTACTTTTTTCCGGTGTATTGGAAAAAGGAAAATACGCAAGATACATTGGGATTTTAGGATTAATCATAGGTCTGTATGTCAGCTTTCCTCCGGAATGCGAATTCTTCGACCAGTACAAAGCGATGTATGAATACAGCAGTAATGCCGCCTTGTTTACAAAGATTTCCATTATCATCACATTATTATTGTTCTTTTTGGGAGGATTTGCATTCAGCAATCACAGAAGTCATCAGTCCGAACTATACGCTTTGATGCTATTTGCTTTAAGTGGTGGTTTGGTTCTTTTCGGATTCCAGAATCTGGTAACATTATTCATTGGAATCGAGATTTTGTCTATTCCTTTATATGTAATGGCCGGATCCAATAAGACCGACTTGCGCTCTACTGAAGCGTCTATGAAGTACTTCCTGATGGGAGCCTTTGCTACAGGATTTCTGATGTTTGGTGTGGCGTTGGTCTATGGAAGCGTGGGAAGTTTTGATATGTATGCCATTCACGATTTCGCCATCAGCAATCCAAAAAATCTGATGCTGATAATGGGTTCGATTTTGATGCTGTCTGCGCTTGCTTTCAAAGTATCATTAGCACCATTCCATATGTGGAGTCCAGATGTTTACCAAGGTTCACCGTCGCTTATTACCGGATTTATGGCATCTGTAGTTAAGATTTCAGGTTTCTTTGCATTGTTTAAGTTGATGACCTTGGGATTTGGCGGTATTGCAGGAGAATGGATTAATATTTTAGGCGTTTTTGTAATTATTACTTTATTGCTTGCAAATGTGATGGGATTGGTTCAGACCAATGCAAAAAGGATGCTCGCCTACTCTTCTGTATCACACGCAGGGTATATCTCGTTGATATTTTTTGGTCTTAATAATTTCTCAACATCTATTTTAGGGTTTTACTTATTTGCATATTCATTGGCAACGGTTGGTGTTTTCATCAGTCTGATTTGGGTAGAAAAAATCAAGAAAGAAACTTCCTTTGCAGCCTTCAACGGATTGGGTAAAAAAGAGCCGCTTTTAGCGATTGTTGCTACTGTTTCTATGTTGTCAATGGCTGGTATTCCTTTAACAGCTGGTTTTATAGGAAAGTTAAGCATTTTTAATCAGGCGATTGCAGGAGGCTCAAGTTTCTTGGTTTTAGTTGCAGTTTTGGGTTCAGCTTTAAGTATTGCTTATTATCTTAGACTGATTATCGCAATATTCTTCTATAAAGAAGATAACTTTCACAATACAGAAAAAGCAAGTATCACGTATAACATTGTTTCCATTGTTATTATTATAGCATTGGATTCTATGGGAATTGTTCCTGATTTATTTGCCAAGATTCTTGGATTATAAATTAGATAAAAAAATACTAAGCCTGATTCTTATGAGTCAGGCTTTTTTATTGAATATTTCCCCTAAAAACTATTCGTATATTATGAATAAAAAACTAAATTCGTGTAAAGATATTTGGATCAATGAAAAATATTGTTTTATTGCTTGGGCTTATATTATTTACAGGCTGTTATTCTCATCATAAAAAAACTGAAGAAACCTCTTCTTTATCGACTTCCAAAAAGGATCAACAAATTCTTTACGATGTGAAATATGGCAAGGATGCAAGAAACGTTATGGACGTCTATCTGCCAGCAAACAGAAACATCAACACACCTTTTGTAGTTAATATTCACGGTGGCGCATGGACCTTAGGTGATAAGAGTTTTGACACCAAATTGTCCGAATATCTTTTTTCAAAAGGCATTGCAGTAGCCAACATCAATTATCGCTATGCTAATGACAATGACATTCATCTTCCTGAATTATTAAATGATGTCGATGCGGTATTTAATTATCTCATAGAACATTCTAAAGAATGGAACACCAGAGATACCGGATTTTCTATTGGTGGCGAGAGTTCCGGCGCTCATATGTCGCTGATGTATGCCTACACAGGTAAGAAATATATCAAAGCAATTGTAGAGCGATGCGGCCCAACGGATTTAACAGATTTACAAACATTGTCACAACTCAGCAATAACACTCACCTGATTGGAGCAGTCAACAAAATGACGGGAAATAAATTCACTTGGAAAGAAGGAAATAATGTCCCTGAAGCTTATAAACTCGCAAGTCCTGTCAATTTTATTAAGAAAATTCCTATCCTGATCATACACGGTGATAATGATGATGTAGTTCCCATAAGACAATCCTATAGCCTTATCAATCGACTCAAAGAAAAAAATTATCCCTATCAGATAATTGTTTTTCCTGGTGCAGATCATTCCCTGGATGCTTTACCCGGAAATCAGCTGAAGAAATTTTCTGCAGCTGCAAACTGGTTTATTGAGTACGGCAAAAATTAAATTTAATCCATATATTTCAATTCAACATCTTTTAAATATTATATAATGAAGAAAGTCCTGATACTAATCACTATTACCATTATTAATCTAAGCGCGGCACAAAATAATCCGGTTGAGGATAATTATACAAAAAAAGAAGTTTATATCCCGATGCGAGACGGAACTAAATTGTTCACCATTATCTATACTCCAAAGGATATTTCCAAGGGAAACAAATATCCGTTCATCATGAACAGAACTTGTTACAGCATTGCACCTTATGGAGAGAACAACTTCAGAAAAAAACTAAGTCCCAACAAATTCATTGAAAAAGAAAAGTACATATTCGTTTTCCAGGATGTACGCGGACGTTACATGAGTGAAGGAACTTTTACGAATATGACACCGCAAGTAGATCACAAAACCAAAAAAGATGTGGACGAAAGTACCGATACTTATGACACCGTGGATTGGTTGGTAAGAAATGTTCAGAATAACAATGGTAAAGTTGGTCAATATGGTACTTCTTATCCCGGATTTTATACTGCTGTAGGAACTTTGGCCAATCATCCGGCATTGGTTGCTTCTTCTCCGCAAGCACCAATTTCCGATTTTTGGTTCGATGATTTCCATCATAATGGTGCATTTTTGATGGGTTATTTTAAAACGTTTCCTGTCTTTGGCGTGCAAAAAACCAAGCCGGAAAAAGAATCCTGGTTTGCAGATAATATGATAATACCGACTTCTGACGACGGTTATCTTTTCTACAAAAATATGGGAACGCTGAAAGATGGTGTGGACAAATATTATAAAGACAACTTCTTTATGCAGGAAGTGGTAAATCATCCTAATTATGATGAGTTCTGGCAGAAAAGGAATCTGTTGCCTCACCTTAGAAATATCAATCACGCAGTGATGACTGTAGGCGGTTGGTTTGATGCGGAGGATCTGGCTGGCCCGCTCAACATTTATAAAACTATCGAAAAAAATAATCCGAAAGCCAAAAACACCATTGTAATGGGTCCTTTTTCTCATGGCGGATGGAACTATGACAGCGGAAAACATTTTCATAATGATATCTATTTCGGAGACAGCATTGCAACATTCTACCAGAAAAATATTGAGCAACCGTTCTTTCATCATTATCTGAAAGAAGATTCTAAAACAGCAGCTAAACTGCCGGAAGCTTATATGTTTGATACCGGTAAAAAAGAATGGAAAACATTTGATAACTGGCCTCCTAAAGCAACTGAAAAGCAAAATTATTTTCTCAATTCTACAGGCATATTATCTAAAAATGGTGATAATCCTAAGCGAGTTTCCATCTATTTTTCCGACCCTGAAAAACCGGTGCTAAGCAGTGAAAATTACAAGGATATGAATGGCTTTACGCCAAGAAATTATATGAGTGAAGACCAGAGATTTGCGGCATATAGGCCAGATGTTTTAACTTTCACAACAGATCTTCTGGAAAATGATGTAACGCTGGCCGGAGAAATCATTACCAAATTAAATATCGTAACCTCTGCTACAGATCTTGATTTTATTGTAAAACTAATTGATATCTATCCAGCTGATGAAAAAGCAAATCCTGATAAGCCAGGCGTAGTGTATGCCAATTATCATCAGATGGTTAGAAGCGAGATTATGCCGGCAAGATTCAGAAATAGTTTTGAAAAACCTGAGCCACTGATACCTAACCAAGGTGCAACAGTGAGTGTAAAACTACAGGATGTTCTTCACACTTTTAAAAAAGGACACAGAATTCAGGTTCAGGTTCAAAGTACCTGGTTTCCATTGATGGCAATTAATCCGCAAAAATTTCTAGATAATCCTTATATGGCGACTAAAGATGATTATCAAAAGGCGGAAATCAAAGTTTCAAGCGGCAGTTCAATAGAATTTGATGTTCTGAAATAAAAAATAAAAGCACAAACCAAGGTTTGTGCTTTTATTTTATAACGATTATAATTTCGCGGTCCGACCTGAGTAAAACTCTTTTTATGTAATTGAGATAGTAAAAAAGTTCTTAAGATTGCTTCTCTTCATTCGCAATAACAGAAAAAGCGGGAAACCCTTCGTCAAGCTCAGGATAAACTAAGGGCGGAATAGCTTCTCAAATATTACAACTTCTTTAAGACTTCCGAAGCAATCTCATAAGATCTTTGTTTCTTCTCGAAATCATAAATATTTCCCGAAACGATAACTTCGTCAGGTTGGTAATCCTTAACAAATTGACCTAATTTTTCCGTCAAAGTTACTCTGTCTCCCACAAATGTCTTCGCAGCCATCCTGTTCAGATGAATAGCAACTTCATCAGAAATATCTCCCAACTGTGTTTCGTCCGGCGGTAGAAGCGGCTGTCTCTGGTCTGTGAGAATATTGACAAATGCTTGGAAGTGTGATGTGGAAAGATAATGCGCCTCGTCTACGGTGTCGCCAGCAATGATATTGATACAAACCAAAACATAAGGCTCATCCAAAAACTCGGATGGCTGAAAATGTTCTCTGTAAATTTCTAATGCTACTTCCAGCTGTGATGGCGCAAAATGCGCTGCAAAAGCATAAGGTAAACCTAGCTTGGCCGCTAAAAAAGCAGAATCTGTAGAACTTCCCAAGATATAAATCGGAACATCTGCACCTTCACCTGGAATAGCTCTCACTTTAGATTCTGAATTTTCTCTCGACAGAAATTTCTGAAGTTCACTAATGTGAAATTCGAAATTATAGTTCGGATTAAAGTTATTACCTCTTAAAGCAGTCGCCGTGAGCATATCAGTTCCTGGCGCTCTACCTAATCCCATATCAATTCTGCCGGGATACAATCCGTCCAGGGTTCCAAACTGCTCAGCAACAGATAGTGTGGAATGATTAGGCAGCATAATTCCTCCTGAGCCGACTCTTAAAGTGGTAGTTTGCGAAGCAATGTGACCTATTAAAATGGAAGTTGCAGCACTGGCAACATTAGGGAAATTGTGATGTTCTGAGAACCAGTATCTGGTGTAACCCAGTTTTTCGGCGAGCTGTGCCGACCTTACAGATTTATTAAAAGTTGCATGAATATCGTCTCCTTTGACAATAGTTGCCAAATCCAGTATTGAATATTTCAAAGCCATAATTCAAAAAATTTATACGATTGTTTAAGTCAAAAAACAAACCATTATCAGAAATGTAAAAATAATTGGAAATTTTGTCACTCTAACTTTTATATATTGAATTTTTATCAATCAAATGAAAATTTCATTAGATTTGTCATAACAAATAATTAAAAACAATAAACAAATGGTATCAACTACTTCAAAATTTGTTGCCGAAATGATCGGTACAATGGTTCTCGTATTAATGGGTTGCGGCAGTGCAGTAATTGCAGGCGCAGATGGCACTACGGGTGTCGGTCTTTTGGGAATTTCTTTCGCTTTCGGACTCAGTGTGGTAGCGATGGCTTATGCAATAGGGCATATCTCCGGCTGTCATATTAATCCTGCAATTTCCCTGGCAATGGTTGCTGCTGGCAGAATGAAACTTTCAGAAGCACTTTATTATGTTGTAGCTCAGATTATTGGTGCTATCGTTGGAGCTGGTATTCTCTATGTTATTTTTACCAATCATCCCGGCGCAGAAATGGGACCTTGGGCTTTAGGATCTAACGGTTGGGGAAAAGGTTATCTTGACGAATATACTACTCTGGCTGCGGTAATTGCTGAATTTGTATTTACGTTTATATTTCTGATGGTAATCCTGGGATCTACATCTACAAAAAATATCCACGGCGGATTTGCTGGTTTAGCCATTGGACTTTCTTTAGTTCTGATTCACATTGTAGGGATTAAAATCACCGGAGTTTCCGTGAACCCGGCGAGAAGTATTGGTCCGGCAATTTTTGCAGGTGGTGAAGCGCTTTCTCAGCTGTGGTTATTTATTGTTGCTCCTGTTTTGGGCGGGGTTTTTGCAGCTTTTGTATATAACCTAATGATAGAAAAGCCAGAACAAGCATAGCAAATAAAGAATTGAAAAAGTAAATCCTGTCATAACTTTGGCAGGATTTATTTTTTATTTCTGATCTCGAAGTAATTTTTAAAAATCAGTTCTTCCTTTTTTCCTTTAAGTTCAAATTTTTTGAAAAGAAGATTTCTCGCAAGGTTTCTGAGAAAATAATCTTTGTCACAAAGATTCCAATAGGAATCCTGATGAATTATTTTTGGACTACGGATGTTGTAAAATTGAGTCTCCCAATTATCCTCATCGTGATAAAACTCAATAATACCACAATGTTCCGGAATATCCTTATGGTCAATCATTCCCATTGGCAACAGAAAACTGAAAGCATTACAGATATAATCGCCACAGCCTATTTTGTCGTGTTTCAGAAATTTTTCTCCTGATTTTTGATTGGTATAGAATTTTTTGAAATCATTTTTAAAATCGGATTTGGATAATTTAATTTCAATCTCATGACTGAAACCTGAATTATCAATCGATAAGATATCTGCTTCCCAATCGGAATGGAAAAAATTGGTCAGCACGATTTCTTTGTCAAAATCACAATTTGTATTGATATAATTGTGGACTAGTTCCTCTATTTTCAGCATCAAGTTTAGATTTAAAAATTACGAACAGTCACGTGATAACAACTCTGCTGCTTCTCTTTAATGTAGAAAATCTTCCCCAAGTTTTTATATTCTTCCAGAACTTTTTCCAATTCTTTTTCAAGCTTGGTATTGACTTTTAGTTTATGATCAAAACGAACATAAGAAATATCGAAAGCTGCGCCATAGTTATGCGAACTGATCCCAAGAGATGCATTGGTATTGACTTTTCTTAATCTGCATTGGTCTTCCAGGGTTCTTGTTACGGAAGAAACTACAAAAAAACTTTTGGTTTCCGTTGCGAATTTACTCGCCATTTTCTCAAGCGCAGTTCTGGCTTTTCTGGCAAGATAAGGACGGCTGTATTCTAAAGTTTGCAACCTGTATCCTCTTGATTTTACTTTCACCTTTACCAATTTGGCTTTAGCAATATATCGATCTACTGTTTTGGTATTTTCCAGAATATTAACTCCGAAATTCTGGGCAGCAAGCAGATGCGGCTTATAAAGTTCTGTCGGTTCAACTTTTAGGACAGCACTCAGGTCATAACATTTCTGAGATTTAAAATACGAAAAACACAATACCAATATCAATGATAAATACTTCATCAAACCATTATTAGAATTAGAAAATAAAATCAGTTGTGTTTTTTATTTTAATACTGGACTAACTAACCAGCAAGCTGCATCCACGGATATCGGAATGGTCAATCCGTCCCAAAACCTGAAAACTGCCGTTGTGAGACTTACCAAGATCCTGTGTTGCAATGAATGCGCAGGAATAACGGTTAGCGAGATCTATAATATTAATAGCGCCAGTCCTGTTATCTTCAACGTAAGAAAAAGGATCCTCAGTATTTCTTACAAGGATTTTCATCCAGTTTGGGCTTTTATAGGTATTTTCACCTAAAGAATAAGCCTGCGAAAGAAGTTCCGTCATAGAATATTCTGAATAAATTCTCTCTGTTCCAAAACCTCCTTTGAAAATTTTCAGCAATTCGTCTTTGGTCATTTCTTCTTTTCTACCTTTCATTCCTCCCGTTTCTATAACAGTTAGAGCGTTGGAGAGCTGGAGGGTTTTTGAGTTTGAGTTGCAATAATCCAGAAAATCCAGCAATGCGAAAGAGACACCGAATAAAATTAATTTTTTATCCTGTAAGGTTTGAAGCAGTTCAAATAATTCATGATGATTGTAGAGAAAATAACCATTTTCCGGTTTAGCTGATTTCTTCATCAGAAAATCAACCATATGTATCAAAGACGAATGCGGATTTTCAGAATAGTTTGGCAATAATCCCAGGAAAATATAATCTTCCGGCTTTCCGATAAACTCTTCAAAACTCCTGTAAATGCTTTCTTCATACAAAGAAAAATCTGCAATATAATGTTTGGAACGGTTCATCTGGGTAGTTCCTGAGCTTTGAAAGAAATTATTCGCTTTGGAATTCTTATCTAAAACCAAATGATTTTTGAACATTTCAATCGGTAAAAAAGGCAAATCAATGATTTGTTTTATAGTTGATGGATCAATGTTCAGATAATCAACAAATTTTCTGTAAACCTCCACATTCTCATATTGATAATGAAAAGTTTCCAGACAGGCTGCTCTGAAATCTTCTTCGGTTTTGATATCAAAAATATTCTGCTTCATTGTACCAATATGTCACGACTTCGTCGCTTTTCTTAAAAATTATAAATTCTTCCTACCAACATATCGCAACTTCGTTGCTTGATAAATTAATTACGCTTATTTCTCAAAAGCTTTTATATCAAAAGTTTCACCATCATTAACACCATAAGTAAAATAGGAAATCCAGTCGCCCAGATTAATATATTTTGAATTATTCCCTAATTCAAAAATCAAAGGCAAATGACGGTGACCAAAAACGAAATAGTCAATCTGTTCTGTTTTAAGTTTTTCCTTAGAATACTGAATCAGAAATTCTTTGTCCTCACCCAAAAATTTTTGATCTTCGACACCGGAAATCAGTTTATTTTTCTGAGACATATAATTTGCAATTCGCATAGCAATATCTGGGTGCAGCCATCTGAAAGCCCACTGAGCCAATGGATTAGTAAAAACTTTTTTCATCCTTTTATAACCTTTATCTCCCGGCCCGAGTCCGTCTCCGTGTGCTAAAAGGAATTTTTTATCATTGATGTCGTAATATCTTTTCTCAAAAAAAACAGGAATTCCCAGTTCCTCTTCGAAATAATTCTTCATCCAAAGATCGTGGTTACCGACAAAGAAATAAATATCAATTCCTGAATCTTTCATTTCTGCTATCTTGCCTAAAACTCTGATGTAACCTTTGGGAACGACGTATTTCCACTCGTGCCAGAAATCAAAAAGATCGCCCATAAGAAACAGTACCTGAGCATCTTTTTTTATCATTTCCAGCCAGCGAATGAAACGTTCTTCGCGTTTGCGGCTTTGGGCAAGATCCGGAACACCAAAATGCTGGTCCGATGCAAAATATATTTTTTTATCAGATTTTAAATGGATCTGCATAAAATAATAATTTAAAAATTAATCAAAGTGATTGCGCTCATCGTCTTTATCTCTTCTGCTATAGATCCACATTCCCAGACCAAGACCTACAACTGCTGCCACTGCCGTAAGCAAAGCACGAGAAAGCTTATCCGGCGCATCGTTTCCTAAATAGTTCATCAGGAAAATAATAATGAATGTAATAACGCCAAAAACGATATATTTAGGATTCTTTATCATTTTTTAAAGTTTATAAGAGATCATCAAACCACCTTTATAAGGCAAGAACTCACCGCTTCTGTTGGTTTCTCTACCCATAGAATCACCATCGGTGTCATACCTGTCACCGCTTAGCTTATCATAACCTTTATAAAAACTTTGCATAGTTCCGAAACCGAGATAAAGATCAAGATTCCAACGATCACCTAATGTGAACTGATAGCCCGCCAGACCTCCTAACATAAATGAATAGCCTTTTTGGTATAAATTAGAGTTAATGTATGGTGTTACAACGCCGTTTTTGTGGACGTAAAAGTTATCATTCCAATAACCCCATTTTTGAATATTAAATTGTGCCAATGAAAAATCTACTCCCAAATAAAACTTTTTAAAAGCCTCGTTAAAATAATATCTTCCGTTGAAGCCCAACATATAAACCTGAGCGTGTTTTCCGGCAAAAGATTTCCAAGGAGAGATAAACAAATCTGCTTGTCCGGTAATATGCTCCGAAAAGCCAAGCTCTACTCCCAGATTCAGCATACCAACCGGCAGAAAAAGAGCATTCGCTTTCACGTATGTTTCATTTTTCTGAGAAAAAGCAAAAGCGAAAATGCTAATGAATCCCAATAAAAAACATTTTTTCATCATTATTTTTTGTTAAGAATTTCGATCATTTTTGCAGCGTCCTTGTTTTCTTCTTTTGCAAAGTTGGCCGCCATTCCAGCGAACATTTTAGCCTCTTCTTTTTTCCCCAGCTTATCATATAATGTTGCAAGGATACTTGTGGAATCATAATTTTCTGATGACATCACCACTTTCTCCGCCCATTTTGCTGCCATCTGAAGAGATTTTGGATCCGATGACTTTTCACCGATTGTGCCAGCTGCTGCCAGTAATTCTGAACTATTAAATTCCTCCGGGTTTTTATAATGCTCTAAAGCTGTTTTTTCATAAGCACTATAGTTATCGTGAGCAGCATAATAGTTAAGCTTATACACACTCAGACTTTTTGCCAGCTCATCTTTTGGGAATAAGCCTTCGCCTTCTTTTAAAACCCTGGCATCATCAATTGTTTTTGTTTTATCGTCTGTTGCCTGACTTACAATTTTCATCAATTTCAGATAATTATTAAACTGTGTGTAATTTTTTTCAGGTAACAATTCTGTAATTGCAGCTTTGTTGGCTACAAAAACTTTATAATTGGCATCATCTACGGATTGTGTAAAATTAAGGAGAGCATTAACCTCTTCTCCGCTAAATGATTTGTCTTTTTTATTAGTAAAATATTTTTCTGAAGCTTTTTTTGCTAAAATCGGATCTTTGCTTGCGTACAAATTAATGAAATTCAGTAATCCTGCCTGATCCAGTTTTCCTTTTAGAAATTCTTCTTTAAGATTAGTATTGACCAATTGCGGATTGTTATTTTTCTGTCCCAGTTCCAAAAATTCTTTGGATTGGATATAACCTAATTCTTTGCCTACAATTTCGCCTTCACCATTTAGGAATAAAAAAGTAGGATAACTTCTCACACCATATTTCATAGCAATGTCTCTACCCTCACCTTTTTCCATATCTATTCGGGCATTCACAAAATTCTTGTTATAAAAATCGGCAACATTTTTATCTGTGAACACGTTTTTTTCCATAAGCTTACACGGTCCGCACCAAGAGGCATAAGCATCCATAAAAACTAGTTTTTTTTCTGCTTTTGCTTTTGCAAGAATTGATGCAAAACTGGATTCTTCAAACTTAATGGATTGCTGGGAAAATGCCTGCTGAGAAATAATTAATATAAGTAAAAGTGATATTTTTTTCATTGTGAAAATAAATCGAATTATCTTGCGAAGATAACCATAATATAAGAATTGAAGAGTTAGAAGACCGAAAGTTTTAATTTTTTAACTTTGCAAATCTCTGTGAAGACTTTGAGATGATAGACTGATAGAGTTTAGATCTTTTTTTATTTGTTAATGAATAGTCCTAAGCTTGGTTTATATATTGAAAATTTCAACTCTGCGAAGCGCAGCCCGACTTGAGCGGAAATCCTTTTTACGCAACGTAGTGGAGTGAAAAGATTGAGAGCGGAAGGCGGATAAAGCTGCCCAAAAAATTAATTTTATTGATATTATAATATGAGGAAATTATCCTTGCTTTTTACGAAAGATGGCTTGCAGTGGCAGATTTCCAAGTCCAGGAAAGTTCTGGAGGAAAAAATCTTTCTGAAAGATGAAGAAACACCGAAAAATCTGGTTGAAGAAAAACTGAACGAAGTTTTGGCTTCTGAAAAATTTTCTGAAATCTCCGTGATTTCTGCCATCAATCACTTTTCGATTGTGAAGGAAGGTTTTGACCAGCACGATCTGGGATATGATTTGATTTCCTATAACGCCGATGTAAAAAGAGATTCTGAGGAATTGATGCTGTCTGTGAACAAGAAATTCGGGGTTCAGTTTTATTATAGTTTTCCGAAAGATTTCTATCAGAAAATAAAGCAATTGGACGTTCCCACACATTTCAATTTTTCGGGTGAAAAATTCCTGAATGCTTTAAATGTGAAAAACAGAAAAGAAATCCACGTAAATCTTTATCATCAGCAGGCGGAATTTTTTGCCATTGAGAATAAAAAAGTTGTTCTTTATAATAATCTTGATGCAGCTTCGGAAGTTGATTTTCTTTATTTCATCATGTTTACGCTAAGCAAAATCGATTTCGGAATTTCTGAGACTCATTTTTACCTTTATGGCGAAACAACTGAAAATGAAACATTTATTTCGGAAATGCAGAAGTTTGTTCCAAATCTGAAAATCGTTTTTGATAATCTACACAAGAAAAATTTTATATTGGTTTGATGACGGATGCTGGATGCTGGATGTATTTAATATTGAGTTTACTATGAGTTTTAAATTTGAAAAATTAGTTATTTGGCAAAGTTCTATGGATTTTGCTGAAATAATTTTCAATATGTCTACAGCATTTCCAAAAGACGAATTATTCAATCTGACTTCTCAAATTCGAAGAGCTGTTGATTCAATTGCATTAAATATTTCCGAAGGCAGTATACTACAAAGTAATCCTGAATTTAAAAGATTTTTAGGATATTCGATCAGGTCAATCGCTGAAGTTGTAACTTGCCTTTACAAAGCAAAAAATCGAAATTATATTGACAATAATATTTTTGAAGAAAATTATCAAAATGCTTACAAATTAATGAATCAGATAATAGCTTTCAGAAACAAACTTACGTAATAGCACAAAAACATCTAACACCCAACCAAAAATAATGTTCAGAATCATATCCGGAAAATGGAAAGCCAAAAGAATTGCGGCGCCTAAAAATTTCGATGTAAGACCAACGACAGACTTCGCTAAGGAAGCCTTGTTCAGCATCATTGACAACCAATATGACCTTGAGTTTTGCTCGGTTTTAGACTTATTTGCAGGCATTGGTTCCATTACTTTGGAGTTTGCTTCACGCGATTGCAAAGACATCACTGCCGTGGAATTGAATCCAAAACACGCAGGATTTATCAATTCTACAGCCAATGAACTGGATATGGGATTGCAGGTGAATGTTCAGCGCGCCGATGTTTTCGAATGGCTGAAAAAGAAAAGAAATCACGAAAAAAAATACGAAATCATTTTTGCTGATGCGCCTTTCGAAACAGAAGAAAAGAAATACAACGAAATGATTGATCTTGTTCTGAATAACGAATTATTAAAACCAAACGGTGTTTTCATTCTGGAGCATCAGAGCAGACTAAAATTCGCTCATCCTAATCTGAAAGATACCAGAAAATATGGAAATGTAAGCTTTTCTTTCTTTGAAAGTCAGCCGATTTCTGAATAAAAACTGATTGTTTTATGAGAAATTTCAAAATCAGATTATTAATGATTTTCGTTCTGCTTAGCAGTATGAAAATCTCTGCGCAGAATTCTTACATTAATCAATATAAACCTTTCGCAATGGAACTTTCTCAGGAGTTTGGCATTCCTACAACTGTGATTCTTTCGATTGCTTATATGGAAACTGGCGGCGGCACGAGTTCAGCATGCAAAGTGCTGAACAACCATTTTGGAATGACCGGAAAAAACGACATCAGTAATTCCAGATTTAAAAGTTTTGCTGATTCCAAGGCTTCTTATCGTGCCTTTTGTGAATGGGTTTCAAAAAGGAAATTCTATGAAAAATTAAAAGGTTCACAAGATCATAATAATTGGTTTATGGCTATTGCATCTTCCGGATATTCCACAAAACCTGCAGAGTGGAAGCAAAAACTGAATCTGGTGATGAAGAAAATTGGTTTGTAAATCAATCCTGAACCAAAATTTTATCACAATCTTTAACGGCTTTATTTCCCCAATCACAGATGGAGCGCAAAACAGGAATCAGGGTTTTTCCAAATTCTGTTAAAGAATATTCTACCATCAGCGGCGGTTTTTGTGTGTAAACTTTCCGTTCAATAATTCCGTCATCTTCTAATTGCTTCAACTGCAGACTCAAAGTCCTTTCCGTGATTGTAGGGATTTCTTTACGGATCTCATTATACCGTTTCGTTCCCATTGCAAGGTGAATGAGAATGACTGCTTTCCACTTTCCTCCGATAAAACGCATTGTAACGCTTGTTCCGCAAGGAAATTTTTTATTATCTATTAAAAACATATACTATCATTATTGACCGTTATTGCAAAATTAATAAACACTACATACTTTTGCAACTATAAAATTGATAGTACAAAAATATGGAAACATTTCTTACCAAAATGCAGAACAGATACACTGTAAAAAAGTATAATTCTGAAAGAAAACTTGATAGCGAGATTATAGAACAATTAAAATCAATACTTCATCTCAGTCCATCGTCAATCAACAGCCAGCCGTGGAAATTTACTTTTGTGGAAGATTCAAAAGCAAAATCAGAGTTTGCTGAAGTTTCTTATTTCAACAAAGAAAAAATCAATGACAGCCAGCTTTTGATCGTATTCCAGGTTTTGAAAAATGCAGAAGATTTTGAAACGCAAATTGAGAAAAATTTACCCGATGGTTCGATAGAATATTACAAAAAAATGATAAAACCTCACGGTGAAAATTATACAAAAAGCTGGATGTCGCATCAGGTTTATCTTGCTTTAGGCATTTTGTTGAGCGCTTGTGCACAAATGAAAATCGATTCTACACCAATGGAAGGCATTGAAATCGCAAAATATGATGCTATTCTGAACAATGAAAAATATACAACGTTGTTCGCTGTTGCGATTGGTGTGCGAGACGAAAATGATTTCAACCAACCGAAACTTAAAGCTAAATCACGATTGAATTTTGAAGAGATTTTGGATGTGATTTAATAAAAAACGCCTCGATTAATCGAGGCGTTTAAATTTTATACAAGCTTTGTAAGATAAATCTCAGCAGGTTTTTCTAATAAACTGGGCGCTTTTTCTACAAATTCTTTGATGTAAGATTGCTGATTATGCGCATCCAAACCTTCCTTACTTTTCCAAATCTCGTGAAAGATAAAAACCGATTCGTCATCCAGACTTTGCTGTAATTCATATTTTTCGCAGGCTTTTTCTTTTCTGGTATTTAAAACCATATTATCAAGAATTGATTTCAAATCCTGAACTGATTCCTTTTTTGCCTTTAAAATTGCGGTCAAATAGATTGATATCATTAATTTAAAATTTCAGATTCAACATCCACGAAAACACTTTTCAGATAATTTTTATATTCGAATTCATAATTATCGATTCGTTCCTGAGTCGCTTGTTTTTCCATATCGTGAAAATGGAAACTTCCCAGATTTTTCATCCCTGTGAACGCATT
>JAEXJU010000049.1 GCA_023448955.1 Bacteroidota bacterium | reverse complement strand
TGCTTACACGGGTGATGTAAAAGTTGGCGTGACAAGGGAACATCAGATCCCGACAAGATGGATAGATCAAGGTGCTACATTTGCTTTGCCAATAGCGGTTACGGAAAACCGTTACGAAGCAGGAATGATAGAAGAAGAGCTGAAAAAACATATTGCTGATAAGACCAATCCGAAGAAAATGCTTCAGGATGATTATGAAGATACGCTTGATTTGATAGAGTTTCGAAATAAAATTGCCGAATACTTTCCTAATGATTTCAAAAAGTTTGCAGTATCCGAAGATAATGTGGTGAAATTGGATTTTCCTTATGAAAAGCCTGAAAAAATCAACGTATTTACTTTAGATAAAAAACCGGAGTTCAGCGGAGTTCTTAAAGGCATCAAAGGGCAATATCTTTACTTTGAAGGCGGTGATTTCATCAATGTACGTGGTCACGAAGGTTATGTGGTAGAATTGATTGTGTAAATTGGAACAGTTTTTAGTAATCAGTTAGTAATGAATAAACGGATGAAAAAAACTCTAAAAATTTCACTCATCGTAATAGGAAGTCTTTTTGCATTAATTGTAGTAGCCAATATTGGTTTCAGTCTCTGGCTCAAGTATAAACTTCCGGATTACCTGAAAAACAAAACGCCTTATCAGATTACTTACAAATCTCTGAATGTTGAAATCCTGAGCGGAAACATAACTGCACACGATATCAGTATCAGAACGAAACAGCCGAATAACACTAAAGTTACAATGTTATACGGATCGCTTGATGGTCTCAATATCAGCAGATTAGGCTTTATAGAATTTCTTAAAAATAAAAGACTGGAAGCTAGTTCTGTAAAACTCATTAAACCAAACATTAATGTCAGGCTTGCTGAACCAAAAAAAAATTCTTCAGAAAAAGATCCGCTTCCCTTTATAATAAAGAATATTGAGATTGATAATGGCAATCTTGATATTAAAAAGTCGGATCAAACCCAGCTGTTTTCAGCTAAAGATCTCAATCTTAATATTAAAAATCTGAGCCTTAATGAAAATCAGGATGAGTTGCCTTTTGCATTAGACAGTTATGCAATCACTGCAAAAAATTTCTTTTTCAGACTTGGAAAAGTTTATTCAGTTACCGCAACATCTATTAAAACAAAGGATGGAAAACTGGATGTTGCTGATTTTACCTTAAAATCTCTGCTGGATTTCAAAAACTGGGAAAGGGACTTCAGAAGCCAAAAAAGCCTTTTCCAAATCAAAAGCAAGCAGCTTGTTTTTGAACAGCTTATATTCAGCAAAACAAAACTCAGTCTTAAAAATGCAATGCTTCAAAGTCCCGAGTTTGTTATTCAGAACAGAGATAGCAAAGTGATTAAAACCACTAAAAAGAAATCCGATTTCGATCTCGATTTTCAAAATGTTGATGTGATGGATGGAAAATTATCTGTTCTGAAAGCTAATGAAGCGCGCTCTTTTTCTATTGCTAATTTTAACGCCAATGTCAGAAATTTTCTGATGGATTCTGAAACGTCTAAAAATAAAATACCATTTACTTATCAGAATTACAAACTCACGGGAAGTCAGCTTTTTTATGATGCCGGAAAATATTATACGATTCAGTTGTCAAGCTTTGATGTAGCTCCGGAAAATATTGATTTTAAACAATTTAATCTTAATCCAAAATATTCCAGATCAGAATTTGTAAAGATGATCCCGATGGAAAACGATTTGTTTGATATCTCTGCAAACAGGATTCAGCTTCTTGGTCTGAAATGGAATTATGATAATGACCAGCCTGACATTCACATTAAAAATCTGAAAGTAAATCAGGTAAACGCGAACATTTTCCGAAGTAAAATTCCGAAGGACAATCCGAAAGAGAAATTGCTTTATTCTAAATTGCTTAGAAATATTAAATTTCCTTTGTTGGTTGATAATCTTAATCTTATCAGTTCCAGATTAGTCTATGAAGAAGACAAGCCGGACGCAAACGGACCGGGGAAAGTTATCTTTTCCAATTTTAATATGAATGTGAGGAATATTAACTCTAATAAGAAAAAAGGAGCTGACACAAAAGTTCCGATTGCAATCAACTGTAAATTTATGGATGCATCGCCAATGAAGGTTAACTGGAATTTCGACACTGCCAACCTGCGGGATCAGTTCACCATTTCAGGTTACATCAATAATCTCCCGGCTAATGATATCAATCCTTTTATCAAACCTTATATGATTATTACGGCAACAGGATTAATCACGAGTATTAATTTTGATTTCAAAGGTAATAATGATGTTATGAACGGTAAATTCCGGATTGCACATAAAGATCTTAAAGTCAATGTCTTGGATAAAAAAACCAAAGAGAAGAAAAAGTTTCTGTCAGCCGTGGCCAATCTTGTCGTAAAAAAGGATTCAGAAAAATTTCCTCAATCGGTAGATATTGACGTGAAGAGGAGTAAAGATCGCTCATTCTTTAATTTCTACTGGAAAGGGATAGAAGACGGACTCAAAAAATCGCTGCTAGTCATAAAAATTTAAAAAAAATCCTTTTCTGTCGTTTTCAGAAAAGGATTTGTATTTTAGAAGTCATATTCTTCAGATTCTTCAACTGCCGGAATATTTTTAAGGAACTGATCAAACTCCGGACCTTCATAATTACTGTTGGCTCCATAAGAGTCAATAATCATAGCCTTGTTTCCGTACATATCCTGGATCAAATAAAGTGCAATGTTATCGTCAGGATCACTTGCTCCCTCGAATCTGTAGGTTCTCAGGATCTTTAGATCTTCGGAACGGTAGGATTTTTCGGTTCCTGTAATTACGAATTTTTTGTCATCCGTCATTCTTATTTCATCCGTAATTCCTTTTTCTCTCAGCTTTTCCATCACTTGCGAAAGTGTCAGCATTGGTTTTGGGCTCATAACAGTAATTTTTTTGGATTATGCTTACGGATAATCAAATCGTGAACCAAAAAGAAAAGACTTTACAAATCTTGTAAAGTCTAAAAAAATAAAAGTTATGAAAAATTAAATTGTCCCTTTCTTCTTCATAGATTAGGAAATTTATTTGTTGGCCTTGTAACGCTTGTCCGGAGTTCCGTCTTTTTTAAGCATTTTATTGGCTTTGTATCGTTTGTCCGGAGTTCCGTCTTTTTTAAGTTTGACATCCGGTGTATTTGCAACTTTCGCAGCCTGAGCTTCTACTGTCTTTGTTGCTTTTTTCTCGGTCTTAGTCACTTGCTTTTTTGCTGCAGGAGCAGTGGTCTGAGCTGTTGCTGCGCCTACTCCAAAGGTAAGCAGAATGGCTGCTAATAAATTTTTCATTTTAGAATATTGTGTTGGTTAATTATTGAAGCAAATTTATATCAAAAATTGATTCGGAAAGAAAAACGGAAAAACTTTAACCACAAATTATAACAACTTAAAATCTGCTTAAAATTGATATCGGTAAGCAAGGCTGAAATTAAGAAATACAGCTTTGGAAAAATACTTTTCTATTTCAGCGTTCTGATTGCCGATTCTGGAATTGTAAAAGTTAATTTTGGTTCCGAAAACTACCTGCTGATATCCTTCATTATCAAGAGTATATATTATTCTGGCGCCCAAGTTAAGACCTCCGTTTCCTTCTTTGAAGTTTCCGGAATTATCCAGATATGGACTTTTCATCCGGTAAGTACTGTAACCTAATAATTCTTCTACTGCAAAATCTTCCGAAATGGCGTCCTTATGAAAAAGATACCAGTCAAAATTGCTCATTGATGGTGCACCCAGATAGCCAAAGACTTCAGGTTTTCTCACATCATTAGCAAGGAAATAAGTGTACTCTGCACCCAGTCCGAAGTTTTTATAAATATTGATATTGCCGCCAATTCCGAAACCATAAAAATATCCGAAGACATCTTTTATAAAGTTATCTCCAAGAGCTGCCATTATTTTGACGTGAGGATCTATAGAAAACCTCACTTCTTCCTGCCAGTTATAACGTTTTCTTTTCTGAGCATCAATATTCAGAAAGCATATTGCCGAAAATGTAAAGAGTAAAATTTTTTTCATTTAAGAACAATATTGTTAAAAATAACATACGTTTCTCCACCCGGAATTTCTATGCTTAGCGAGTCAGCCGATATTTTACAGCCTTTGGTATCTGTAGAAAATGATTTGATTTTGTAATTCTTCAGCTGAAGCCTGTATGTGCCTTTGTCATAAGGTCCTGCAAGCACAAAGCTTCCGCTTTCCTTGGGAAGTGTTTCCGCAATTATTTTTTTCTCTTTTACCAGGTGTATCGGGTCTTCCAGAAACTTGGCTTCAGAATAGCTTATTTTTCCTTCCACATAGGCGCGGAAAATCTGTGCATCATCATCTTTGCACTGGAAAATGATAACCGAAAGCAATAATGCAGCGGATAATATTTTGAAACTGAATTTCAAATGTTCATAGTTTAAGGAATGTAAAGTTAAAACTAATTTTTTTTAAAAATCGTATATTTGTAAAACAAAATAACGGTTCCGAAAATATCTCGGAATCGCTTTTTGCGTTTACACCGTAACTTAATTTTCTAAGAGCCATTTAAATAAAGGCACGAGAAATGATTGTTGTTTTTCTCCCGGAAGGGATTTATAAATCATAATGGAATTAAAAAAAATTAACCAGAATCTTTTGCCGGATTTGCTTCAGAAGCAGTTCGGGAGCGAGATTTTTTCTCAGATAGTTACCAAACAGCATATTTCAGTCAAAGGAAGTGCCGGTTCCGCCGTTTCAATTTTGGCAGCAGAACTCTTCTTGACTCAGAACAAAACAATTCTTTATCTCGCTGATGATAAGGAAGATGCGCTTTACATCAATGCGGAAATGGAAGATTTGCTGGGGAAAGATAACATTCTTTACTTTCCTGCCACTCATTTGGAACCTTATCAGATCGAGAAAACCCAAAATGCGAATCTTGTTCTGAGAACGGAAGTTATCAATAAACTGAACTCAGGAAAATCTCCAAAAGTGATTGTAGCTTTTATCGGCGCAATGTCGGAAAAAGTGTTGAAAAAGGAAGATTTCAAAGCCATTTCACATCAGATAAAAGTGGGAGATCAGCTGGATTTTGATTTTGTGGATGAGCTGCTGAATCATTACCAATTCAACCAAACCGAGTTCGTTTCCGAACCGGGAGAATTTTCTGTACGTGGCGGAATTGTGGATGTTTTTTCTTTTTCTAATGAAAAGCCTTTCCGAATCACATTTTTTGGAAACGAGGTTGAAAGTATTAAAACTTTTGATATCGAAACGCAGTTGTCTTTGGACAAGATTGATGAATTTCAGTTGGTTTCCAATATGAATTTTTCGGTGTCCGGAAGCAAGGTTTCGTTCTTTGAATTATTACCAGAAAACAGTTTTATTGTTTCAAAAAATCTTTATCTGTCCGCAAGAAGAATCAAGGAGTTCCACGAAAAAGCTTTGGAAAAGTATGAAACACTTAGTAAAGATATCAAGCACAGAACGCCGGACGAACTATTCATTTCTGATGCAGAATTTCAGAATAAGTTAATTAAGTTCAAAACCATAGATTTCAGTTCGCAACATTTCAACCTTCCAAAATCTCAGATTATTGAACTCAACCAAACACAGCAGCCGAGCTTTCACAAAAACTTCGAATTGCTGATTCAGGATCTGGAAGAAAAACAAGGACAAGGATTTGACACTTGGATTTCATTTTCAAGTGAAAAACAAAAGGAAAGATTACAATCTATTTTTGAAGAACTTCAGCACGAGATTCCGTTCAAAAGCTTCAAATCGGAACTTCATGAAGGTTTTGTGGATTCTGATAACAAGATTCTGATTTACACAGATCATCAGATTTTCGACCGTTACCAGCGTTATAAATCCAAAGATGGATTTGCTAAATCGGAGCAGCTGACACTCAAGGATCTAATGTCCCTTAAAGTTGGCGATTACATTGCTCATATTGACCACGGAATCGGGAAATTTATGGGATTGGTTAAGGTCAATAATGACGGCAAAATTCAGGAATGTTTTAAGTTGAGTTACAAAAACGGTGATTTGCTGTATGTCAGCATTCATTCACTCCATAAAATTTCGAAATACAACGGGCCAGACGGAAAAGAAATCGTCCTTAGCAAACTCGGTTCGCCAGCCTGGAAATCATTAAAACAAAAAACCAAGGCAAGAGTTAAGCAGATCGCTTTTGACCTGATAAAACTTTATGCGGAAAGGAAAACTGCCAAAGGATTCCAATATTCGCCGGATTCTTACCTGCAAAATGAACTGGAAGCAAGCTTCCTTTACGAAGATACGCCAGACCAGGAAAAAGCAACGCTGGATGTAAAAAATGATATGGAAAATGAAGGCGTGATGGATCGCTTGATCTGTGGCGATGTCGGGTTCGGGAAAACGGAAGTTGCCATTCGTGCGGCATTCAAAGCGGCGACCGACGGAAAGCAGGTTGCGATTCTGGTTCCGACAACGATTCTGGCGTTCCAACATTACAGAAGTTTCAAAGAGCGTTTGAAAGATTTTCCTGTGAACATTTCTTATATGAACCGATTCCGCACAGCCAAACAGAAATCAGAGACCAAAGAAGGCCTGAAAAATGGTAAAATCGATATTGTTATCGGAAC
>JAEXJU010000011.1 GCA_023448955.1 Bacteroidota bacterium | reverse complement strand
CCTGATGCAACCGCCTGGCCTGCAGCATTAATTATCCTGTAAGAATAATCACCGGATTCTTTCGATTGGATATTAAGAATATCTTTCACAGGATTTGGATAGACAGTTGTTTGGTTTCTATCTGCAATATCCGATACACCAAGAACTTTTTTCTTAGCAATAATCGTGTAATCTTCAACCTGTCCGTATGTGAACGCTTCGCAGCTGGTTGGGATTGAATTGTATTTCATAGAAACTCTCATTACCAAAGGAGAATCAAAAGTGGCGCCTGCAGGTACTGTAATATTGCCAGTAACCGGAGTTGTACTTGTAGCAGAAATAGTCAGTGCTTTTTCATTAGCATCATTAAAGTCTCCATCAGCATTCCAATCTATATGCACGGCATAACCCTCGCTGTAGGTGGTTGATGTCCAGGTCGGCGTTATTGTGATAGGATATGTATTGCCTTCTGTTACTTGTGTGGAAATATTGGTAAAATCCTCATATCCGGTAGTTCCGGTACTGGTGTTGTCAATAGTGTTAAAAACCACTCTCTTGATCTTTTCATCTGCCGTATTGCTACTCTGAGATGTACAATATTCTGGTTGATTGGTAGTGGTTACCGTAACGATATTACTCTGTGAGGAAATATTTCCATAAACATCTATGGCTTTAACATAGAAATTATATGTTGTGAGTTTTGCAAGGCCAGTGGCTTTATATGTTAATGAAGCTGTTCTTGCTATTTCTGTACCATCTTTATAAAGGATATAAACATCCAAATCTTCATTATCAGTAGAAGCGTTCCAGTTAAGACTGGCACTTGTACCTTTTATATTATTGGCTGTTAAATTGGTAGGAATAGTTGGTGGAGTGGTGTCTGGTGTTGCAAGATATTTTGCACCGATACCCACTGCGTAGAAAGCATCCTGAACAGCAATCATTTCAGCAGAATTTTCTCCATAAAGATCTTTTGCGGTTTGTACGCCAAAATCTCTTGCATTTTTATAATTGGAGTTGGCTGTGAGATAGTTGCTTTCTAAACGGTAAACAATTTTTTCTGCTTTATCCCATCCGATGCCGGTGACATTGTAAGATTTACCAAGATCATTGGTTCCGGTTTTCCCCATTACCAAAATATAGAACCAGTGATTGAGTACACCACTATTAGTATGTACCCCGCAATAATCATTTCCGAATGATCCGCCAATAGGCGTTGTGCAACCTTCTTCAACAGTTGCAGCTTTCCAGTTGGTTCCTCTGTAAGTGTCTGGTTGAACAGATAATGCTACTTTTGGATTACTCATCGATCTCAGATAGCCTGGTGATGCTTTAGTAATGTCTTCACCTATAAGAAACGCTTGCTTTTCCGGCGCATATTTATGTTCTACAATGGCTCCCCAGATGTCAGAGAAACCTTCGTTCATTGCACCGGATTCTCTTTCATAAGCAAGGTTGGCAGTGTATTCGCAAACAGCGTGTCCCAGCTCGTGTGCGGTAACATCGAAACCTGTCAGTGGTTTGAAAGTCGATGCACCATCGCCATAGATCATTTCGGAACCGCTCCATCCTGCATTTTCATAACTGTTGCCATAGTGAACGTAGCTTTTAAGAACCGCACCGTTATTGTCATAACTATTTCTGTTGAATGTATCTTTGAAGTAATCATAAGTTTTTTCAACACCCCAATGTGCATCCAGAGCTGCGTTGTCAAAAGTTGTATTGTTATATTCAGTTGCAGTCCAGTTGTTGTCTGTATCTTTAAAATCGACACCGCTGCTAATGGTAGTAGATTTTTTCAGATTATATGTTTTTACGCCGTTTCCTCTGGTTGCATCCTGCAGAACATAAGATCCTGAAACTAAAGTAGTCTCGATTTCTTTCGTTCCGCTGTATCTGGTTTCAGCATTTCCTATGGCAAATAGTACAGGCTCAGATTTGGCAGGAGATTTTATGCTGATTGGGTTTTGTTTTCTGTTTCCAGTCTGGAAGAGATCTTCATTGCTGCCGTGTTTCATTACAGCATTGGAAAATACCACACGGCCTTCCAGAGCATCTACATAGATAATTGCTCTGCTGATTGGCTGGGCAGCATAAATATCAAATTTGTAAACCAACTGTAAATGATACTCATCTGTGCCGGTTTGTACAGGAAGTAAAACTAATTCGCCAGATGGTTTTTTGTAGGGATTATTTGCTGTATACTCTGTATCTTCCCACATGTATTTTTTGGCATTCACATAGCCTAATGCTTTATTAAATGCATCGGAAGAAGAAATTGTTGGAGTAGTGATTACATTATTCGTTGGAAATGCATCACCGTTCATACTGATAAGATTTCCTTTTTTATAATGAAGGTTATACCTGCCGAATTCTACTTTCAGATTGTCATAATACATCTGATATTTTTCATCCAGAAAAGATCCGTTCTGTTGCGTTTCCTGAAGTCTCATCTCTGTTCCGTCTGACAATCCAAGCATATTTTTGAAAAATGCTGAAGATGAGGCCGGTTTCAGATTACTATTACCCTTAAATGTAATCAAACTGATATTACCTTTCTTGTCGGTAATTTTTTTATCAATGTATTCTTGTGCGTTTGCGGTTAATGAAAAGCCGACCAAGCTGCACAAAATACCAATCCGTAAAAGTTCTTTCTTCATATATTAGTAATTAATTTTATTTTGCAATATAGTATTTTTTCGTTATTTTATATTGCTGTTCTATGTTATATTTTCATATAAGATTTGGTTTTTTTAATGATATGAAAAATCCGGCTAATTTGCCGGATTCGTATTTTATTTTTTTAATGGAATATTTCTGAGAATATCCTGAGTGTATTTCCAAAACTTTTGAACAGATGGAATATTTGCCCTTTCGTCCGGTGAGTGTGCACCTTTGATTGTTGGTCCGAAGCTTACCATTTCCATTTTGGGATAATTGGCACCAATAATACCACATTCCAAACCAGCGTGACAAGCTACAACCAGTGGTTTTTCGCCAAAATTGGTTTCGTAAAGTTCGGTCATTACTTGGATGATTTCTGCATCGGGTTTTGGTTTCCAGCCAGGATACGAACCGCCAAACTCAGTTTGCAGACCATTACTTTCAAAAGCAGATTTTAACTGATTGGCTACTTCCCATTTTGTAGATTCTACAGACGAACGAGTCAAGTTCAGAATTTTAATTTCTCCATTTTTCAGTTCCACTCTTGCAACGTTGTTAGATGCTTCTACCAAACCTTCCACATCCGGACTCATACGGAAAACACCGTTGTGAGCGGCATTAATAGCATAAATTATTTTCTTGGAGTCATCAATAGAAATTGTTTCTTCTGCGGAGTCTGATTTTTCTAGGTTAATGACCAGATCTTTTTCTAATGAAGCAAATTCCTCCAGAATTTCTGATTTCAGTTGCTCAAATTTTGCCACAAAATCTTCTGATTTATTGAC
>JAEXJU010000367.1 GCA_023448955.1 Bacteroidota bacterium | reverse complement strand
ATGATATTCACCTGAATCTTAAAGTGTACGAAAAAGATCTGGAAAACCTGAAAAAAGGACAGCGTTTTGCAGCGTACACGAATGCAGATCCGGACAAAAAATATTATGGGGAAATCCTTCTCATCAGCAAAGATATCAGTCAGGGCGGTTTGGCAGAAGTTCACTGCCATTTCGATAAATACGATCACAGTCTCGTTCCGGGAATGTATATGAACGCCGAAATTGAAACCAGCACCTCTTTTTCCAATGCGGTTCCGGAAGATAGCATCGTGAATTTTGAAGGCAAAGACTTTGTGTTTGTTGAGGTTAAAAAACAAACGTACCGATTGACTCCGGTGACTTTAGGCGAAACGGAAAACGGTTTTATCCAGATTCTCAATTTTGATGATTTTAAGAATAAAAAGATCGTGACCAAAAATGCATACACGCTTTTGATGAAGCTTAAAAATACGGAGGAAGAAGAATAAAATATTAAGTTTAAAGTAATTTGATATCATTATTCGTCAGTTAAATATGTAAAGTCTGTTTAAATTTTTTATTTAACCGCAAAAGAAAAAAAAGATGGAGTAAACTTTTGAAGTAGCTTAGAGTAAAATAACTTTGCTCCTTTAGGAGCAGAATCTGTGTAGAAACAAGAATAAGTCTATCAATCAATCCGTAGGATTGATATCTGTAATATGATAAATGTTTTAAAGATAGCGTTCCTACGGAACGCCGAACGTACTCCTAGTATGATTTCTACACAGATAAAACTCCATAGAGTTTTCTAACATTTTGCTTTAAACAACTTTAATTTAAGAGCTTATTTAATATTGCTAAATAAACGTTTTATAGTTTTTCTTAATTTTCTAAATTAAATAAACTTGTTTATTCTTAAATTTAATATTAAGAATGATTGTAATGAATTAATCAATAAATTGATTTTTATTAAGTTTTTTAAGCTTAAAAGCCTTAATTCTCTTAATGGTAAAAATAAAATCTAAGCAGCCTCTAAACAAATTTATAATTTAAACAATAAACTAAAGCTGAACAATTTATTGAACATTTTAGCGTTATAATCCGGATTAATTTAAAATCATTCTTAACAGAAGATTTTATACCTTTGATTAGGTGAAAAAGTTGGTTTCCATATTGTTACTATCCTTATTCTTGGTTTCTACAACCGAGCTGTATCAGCTTTTGAAGATTCCTACTCTGGTAGAACATTACTGGGAGCACAAACAGCTTAATCCGGAAATGTCGCTGATTGCATTTTTCAGAGCACATTACGATCATCCTGCAAAAGACGGAGATTACGGTAAAGACAGAAAACTGCCGTTTGTAATTCATTCTGCACCGCTGAATTTGGTTTTTACCATCAATCCGGGCTTTTATTTTGAAACAAAAACGGAAAATTTCCGTTTACGCAAATCGCATAAGATTCCTTCAAAAGACGAAGATTTCTGCTACAAAGGATTTACCGGATCTGTCTGGGAACCACCGAAAAATCTTGCATAATCCATTTAAAAATTTTGATTTTTAATTTAATCAAAACACATCATCTATTTTTCAAAATCATTATAAAATTTAAAATAATGAAAACAATATTATCAGCCATTCTTATGGTTGTATTTTCCTTTGGTTTCCACGCGCAAAACAGACTGGAAAACGCAAAAAAAACGGCTGCAGAAAACAAAGAACTTATTCTGCTTAATTTTTCCGGTTCAGACTGGTGTATTCCCTGCATCAAGCTTCATAAAAACATCATTGAAACAGAAGATTTCAAAAAACTGCAACCCGATAAAGTGATCGTTAACATCAATGCAGATTTCCCTAGAAATAACAAAAATCAGCTTGCTGCGGATCTCAAAAAACAAAACGCTTCTCTTGCCGATGCATACAATAAAAAAGGCTTGTTTCCGTATACCCTTTTATTAAATTCAGAAGGGAAAATTCTGAAAAGCTGGGAAGGGCTGCCTTCAGAAAATGCACTGGCTTTCAGTAAAGAAATCAGAGAAATTAAGGAACATCAAAAATAATTGAAAAGTATGGTCAGAGAATTCAAAAGACCTCAGAAACTGATGGGGAACGCTTTTGAAATTACCGTTGTAAGTGATGATGAAAAACTTGCACAAGATCACATTGATGCAGCCATTGCCGAAATCCGCAGAATCGAAAAACTTTTAACTACTTTCAGCGATGACAGTCAAACCAATCTCATTAATCAAAATGCGGGATTAAAACCCGTGAAAGTAGATTGGGAAATTTTTGACCTTATTGAACGAAGTTTACGGATCAGCAGAATTACAGACGGTTACTTCGATATTTCTTACGGCGGAATCGATAAAAGTTTCTGGAATTTCGACCGTGAAATGAAAGAGCTTCCTAATCCTGAAAAAATAAAAGATCATCTGAAACTCGTTAATTATCAGAATATTATTCTTGATCGCGATAATCAAACCGTTTTCCTTAAAGAAAAAGGAATGCGCATCGGTTTTGGAGGAATCGGGAAAGGATATGCCGCCGAAATGGCAAAAAGAATTCTTCAGGAAAGAAATGTACATTCCGGAATTGTAAATGCTTCGGGCGATTTAACAACTTGGGGAAATCAGGCAGACGGAAAACCCTGGACTGTAGGAA
>JAEXJU010000343.1 GCA_023448955.1 Bacteroidota bacterium | reverse complement strand
GATGCTCACAGATAACAGAATCTGATTTAAGACCTGATGTAAGAACCAGCCTGATTTTTCCTTGTTGCAAAACATATGAAGCTCTATCTCTGACACCGGTTTCCGGTCCTGCGTATGCTAATGACTGAAAACCAAATGCTGTTTTGTAAAAATGAGCAGCTTGCTTAGCGTTTCCAACATAAAACTCTATGAAATCTGTTCCGTTAATTGGAAGAAAATTCTCTGCTTGTGCTATTTTTTCTGCAAAAGTGAGTGTTGACATTTTACTTTTTACTTTATTAAATTGACTGTTGCCAAGATAAGAATTTTCTGCAATCTAGGCTAACACTTGTTAGTTTACTTTGAAGAAAAAATTTCCATAGAATTATTAATCAGTAAATTACCTAAACCTTTAGTGTCATCAATTTGTTAAAATTATTATTTTTATAAATTTATATTAAATAAATATTATTTTTTTTTAATTATTTTAATAGAATTGATTGTTTCATTGTCAATGAAGTAATAAGTTTTTTTAAGTATATTTAAGTTTACTGTAAGGAAAAATCTTATGTTAAATTTGTATTAGAAAATTCACACAGATTCTAAAAGCATAAATGTTAACAAATGATGAAGCCGTATTTACGGCTTTTTTTCTATTTCATTATTGAGTAAGCCGGAATTTGGGTTATAATTATCCCAGATTTTCCAGACATTATCAATTTTCTTTATAAAATAAATTTGTGTGTTTAGTTCGTTTACAACGTACTCCTCGCCAGACTCTTCTACAGTAAAGACAAGATTCCAGAATTCTTGTGTTTTTACAACAATTTTATCAGCTTCTTCAGAAATAATATCAAGATCAAAAATCTCAAAATTTGACCGGTTATTTTTAGTTAGAAGTTTTAGATTTCTTTCGCAAAGTCTGGAACTGTAGTTTTTAATTCTTTCACGAAAGGGCGCTTCTTCAAAGATAAGGTTATCAAATAATTCCAGCTTCAATGATGGAAAGTAATGAAAAAATTCAAAGTTTGTTTTGCAATAATTATAAACTATTTCTTCTGAAAACTCCTTTTCAGAACTAATACTTTCATTATTTTCCCTTGCTTTTGCGTTAGTTACAAAGCTGTTTAAGTCCTTAAATCCAAGAAATATGCATAACTTATCCAGCGTTTTCAGAAAACGAAGATCATTGTGGGTTTTATAATCATAGTCGCTTTCAAAAAAGCGTTGTAGTGTGATATGAGATATGCTGGTTCCGAGTTCGAATTTCCGCTCATTACGGAGTTCTTCTCTTTTTGAGAGTTCATCTTTTATGATTTCTGATAGGATAATGTAATGGCTTCTTTTCCAAGGGTTTGAGTTGCCTAAAATTGAGTTCCGTATAATCGGATTGGTTTTTAGTTCTTCTTTTATTAAATTATATATAGATTTCAATTCATCATTTTTTTCAATCCACTCAAATATACAATATTGTGTATAAAATTTAGATAAGTATTTTGTTAAAAAAGCTTAAAAAAGAACTAAAATAAAACCCGCTGGATTATAAATTTTAATATTTATTATTCAGCAGGTCTTTATTATCAAGATTTTGTTTCTATCTAAATCTTTCAAAGGCGGCTTTATCCAGCATTTCCCTGTCATCGGGATGAGAAATTTCTATTAAAGCTTTTGCGCGCTGTCTGAGATTTTTCCCGTAGAGATAAGCAGTTCCGAACTCCGTTACAACGTAATGAATATGACCTCTGGTTGTTACAACGCCGGCACCTTGTTTCAGAAAAGGAACAATTCTGGGAACGCCTTTTTTAGTTCTGGATGATATTGCCATAATTGGTTTTCCACCTTCGCTTAGCGCAGCACCACGCATAAAATCCATTTGTCCTCCGATTCCGCTGAACTGATAAGTCCCAATTGAATCTGCACAAACTTGTCCTGTCAAATCTATCTCGATGGCAGAATTAATGGCGTGCATCTTCTTATTTTTCATAATGTTAATCGGGAAGTTAACGTGCTGAACGTCCATAAAGGCAATCGCAGGATTGTCATCTACAAAATCATATAAACGCCTTGTACCAAAGCAGAAACTCGTAATCGTCCTATTGGTGTGTGTGCCTTTATATTTGTTATTAATGACGTCATTAAGAATCAAATCAATAACGCCATCGCTCAGCATTTCGGTATGAACACCTAAATCTTTATGATTATTAAGACACTTCAAAACCGCATCCGGAATAGTCCCGATTCCCATTTGTATGGTTGCTTTATCATCAATAAGTTCCGCAACATGCTTCCCGATAAGCATTTCTTCTGCTCCTACTTTTGCACCGTAATCAATGGTTAGCAATTCTTCCTCATTCCATACAGCTTTTGCGATCCGGCTGATGTGTATCATACCGTCACCGTGTGTTCTCGGCATTTTAGGATTAACAATTGCAATAATTATCTTTGCGGTATCTATCGCACTTCTGGCAATATCCACAGAAGTTCCCAAGGTGCAATAGCCGTGATTATCAGGAGGCGAAACTGTAATCATTGCAACATCCAACGGCAGGATTTCGTTTTTGAAAAGTATCGGTATTTCGCTGAGGAAAATCGGGACAAAATCACCGTTTTCGGAATTTACCGCCTCACGAACAGGTGCAGATGTAAAGAGGGAATTGATATAAAAACTGTCTTTATATTGAGGTTTTGCAATTTCTACACTTCCTTGCTGGGTGATAGAAACCATCTCCACATTTTTCAGTCTGCCGGACTGTTTTGCAAGCTCGTCATAAAAAAGATTAGGCGTGCAGGCACTTCCGTGACCGAATATCCTGTCGCCACTTTTTATTACAGAAACCGCTTCTTCTACCGAAACATAATTAAACATAGCTTTCAAATTTTTTCAAAATTAATTATTATTGATAAGAGTAATGATGAGTCTTATCAGTTACGTGGCAATTTGTTAATCTAAATGATAAAAATCAGAATTTTCTTTGACAATTCAAAAATAATATTTTACTTTGTATTTCAAAGTTCTTTATATTAATTAAAACTCAGAAATTATGATGACACAGCCTCAAAGAAGCACTTTACTCTACTCAATTCCATTAGTGATATTGAGCATTCCTCTCATTGCGATGCAGTTTACCAAAGAAGTCAATTGGACTTTCTCTGATTTCCTGGTAATGGGAATACTTTTATTTGCAACAGTTTTTACTATCAATTTTGTTCTGAATAAATTTAAATCTTTAAAATCCAGACTGATTTTGATTGTTGGAATTATTGCTCTACTTGTTTTAGTTTGGGCAGAATTGGCGGTTGGGATTTTTGGAAGTCCTTTGGCGGGGAACTGATGATGATTGATGAGTTTCTTAAAATTTGGTGGAAACCAATTGTTATGTATTTAATCACTTACGGAATTTATCTTATTGGATTATTATACGCTAACAAGTTTGTTGTCGAGATTTTTGAATGGATAATATATTTTCCAATTATCATCATATTAATTTCTTCAGTTTACATTCTTTTCAAATCGAAATGGTATTACAGTATCTTGCAGATCGCAATTTTAGCAATCACAATGTTTTACCTTATGATATTTTTAATGTTTTATTCTTATGATTTTTTTGCAGATGATCTAGAAATCCCTAAAAACGTTATATTCCAAAAACCGAAGAATACAATTGATACAATAACAGTAAGGAAACAAAATACTTTAGAAATTAAAAATGGTTCTCAACCCGGGATTTATGAATACTATTTTTGGTACAAACCGACAGATAAAGGAGAGTTATATTTGAAAGTATCTGAAATCACACAAAATATTCCCTTATCTGAACAACAAATAAAGGATAAAAGTTTGATGGAAGTGAAACCAAATCACAGCTTGCAATTGTTCCATAAAGAATTTACAATCTACGAAGGTGATTGGGGACAGTTTTATGGTTCAAAGATTTCAGTATACTTTAAACCGGATAATAAACCAGAACAAAAATTAATTGGAAAAAAATATATCGTTGAGGGTTGGATGAGATAGAAAAAGCTAGCAGAAATGCTAGCTTCTGTATTTTTACTCCAACCAACTCGTCTTGTAAGTTGGATCTTCCACTTTAATCGCTTCCTCTGTCAGCTTCAAAGGCCGAAACGGATCCACCATCACCGCATATTCATCCGTGAATTTTTTACCGATGCTTCGTTCCATTGCGCCGGGATGCGGACCGTGAACGATGCCGCCGGGATGCAGTGAAAAATCCATCAGGTCAACGTGATTCCGGCTCATAAAATCGCCTTCCGTGTAAAATAGAACTTCATCTGAATCGATGTTGGAATGGTTGTAAGGCGCTGGAATAGCCTGCGGATGATAATCGTACATTCTTGCGCAAAACGAGCAAACCACAAAATTGTGGGCTTCAAAATTCTGATGAACCGGAGGCGGCTGATGAACTCTACCCGTAATGGGTTCAAAATTTTTGATATTGAATTTATAAGGATAAAAATAGCCGTCCCAACCAACGACATCAAAGGGATGTGTTGCATAGATAAAATCCGTGATTTGATTTTCTTTTTTGACTTTGATGAGAAAATCACCTTTCTCATTTTTCGCTTCTACAAACGAAGGCGGAATAATATCCCGCTCACAAAACGGCGAATGTTCGAGCAATTGCCCGAACTCGTTTCGGTAACGCTTTGGCGTGTAAATCGGTGAATGCGCTTCTATAAAAAAGAAAACGTTATTTTCCGTTTCCAATTCCAGCTGGTAAATGGTTCCTCTCGGAATGATGAGATAATCACCAACAGAAAATTCAATATTTCCTAGCATTGTTTTCAGAACACCTTTTCCTTCGTGGACAAAAAGGAGTTCGTCACATTCTGCATTTTTATAAAAATAGTCGGTGGATTGTCTCGGTTTTGCCAAACCCATTTTCAAATCATTGTTCAGCATCAGAACTTTCCGGCTTTCCAAAAAATCATCCTCAGCGGTGACTTTTGCACCTTTTATCATTCTCGGCGTTACGTTTTTTTCCACCGCAATTTTGGGTGTAACGTCTTTTACATTGCCAATGGATTTGATCTGAGTCGGGCGATGGGTGTGATAAAGCAACGATGCAATTCCGTGAAAACCCTCTGTTCCAAAGAGTTGCTCGTAATAAAACTGGTCATCTTCTGATTTGAAAATCGTATGTCTTTTTTGAGGAACTTTCCCCAGCTGAACGTATCTCATTTTATTAGATTTGCCTTTTCTCAAATGTAATATTTTTTTTGATACTTTTATTTTAAACGCAAAGTCCGCAAAGAGTTTTTACTTTTTTTGAAAAAATTCTAAGATTCGAAAAGGTGCTACGCTCAGGAAAAAACTAAATACAAACTTTGTCATTGACTTGGTCGGATTTCCGATTTTCGCAGTAATCTCAATAATATATTTCTCTATGGGAAGACGGTATTGCGATTTTGCTTGGATGTTATTTTGAAGTTAAAACCCTAGCCCTGATGGGAGCGGCATCCTTTTTTTTAGCTTGGGAAACCTCACAGGTTTTTAAAACCTGTGAGGTTTCGTCCGGAGGAAAAAAAAGATATAGCGGACAGCAGGTTCCCGGCTTCTGAAAATCAGTGATGCAAGAAGAATTATGAAATGATTAATATATATTTTTATTAATAAATATTATCTTTGAGAATAACTAATTTTATAACAAATGAATGAGTCATTAATGGTTTCTCAGTTGTCAGAAATCGAAAAAGCAGAGTTTTACAGGAAAACCTATATGCACGTTGCGGTGGCAATCTTAGCTTTTGGTGCAGTGGAATATCTCTTGTTGAAAACCGTACCGCTGGAAACTATTCTAACTATGATTTCCGGAAAATACATCTGGCTTTTGGTCATTGGCGTGTTTTGGTTAGCATCTATGCTGGCGACTAAATTATCTTTTTCACTCTCCAGGAACACACAGTATATGGGATTGGGGTTATATGTTCTGATAGAAGCCGTGATCTTTCTGCCGATGCTGGGAATCGCAAGTTTGTATGCGCCGCAGGTCATCACGCAAGCGGCCTTGGTCACACTTTTTATGTTTGCCGGATTGACAGCTACTGTTTTCTTCACCAACAAAGATTTTTCTTTCCTTAGAAATATCATTGTGATAGGCGGATTTGTAGCTTTAGGCGTTATTATCGCAGGTGCTGTTTTTGGGTTTGATTTGGGACTTTGGTTTTCTCTGGCGATAGTTGGATTGGCAAGTGCAAGCATTCTTTACGAAACTTATAACATCAAAAATATCTACAACAAGGAACAATATGTCGGCGCAGCTTTACAGATGTTTGCTTCGATTATGCTTTTATTCTGGTATATCCTGAGGATATTTTTGAGCAGAAGAGATTAACACTGAAAGCATTAATAATATAATAAAAAACTCATCAAATTTTGGTGAGTTTTTTTAGGCTTGAAATTTAACTTCAAACAAAAATTTTAATTTTAAAATAAATTTGTTAGCTTTGTCTAACATTTTTGTTTTAATGAAGTTAATTGTATTTAATTTTTTAGTATTATCAAATTTTATATTTGCTCAGACAGATTCTACCCAAATTGATTCTGTGAAAATAAATGTTGCTGATTCTATTAAAAGATCTAATGAAATTGATGGAGTCACGATTACACAATTTTCTGTAAAAAAACTGAACAGTCCTATTTCAACGGATGTTTATTCACAACAGTTTTTCAGAAAAAATCCAACGCCTAACGTTTTTGAATCGATTGCAATGGTAAATGGCGTAAAACCGCAGCTGAACTGTTCGGTTTGTAACACCGGCGATATTCATATCAACGGTTTGGAAGGGGCTTATACAATGATTTTAGTTGATGGAATGCCCATCGTGAGTTCATTATCCACAGTTTATGGACTGAGCGGAATCCCGAATAGTCTGATCGACAGAATTGAAATTACAAAAGGCCCAGCATCTTCTATTTTTGGTTCGGAGGCGATGGGAGGCGTGATTAACATTATTACAAAAAATGCTTTACAGGCTCCGGATTTTTCAGCGGATGTGATGACCGGAAAGCAAGGCGAAATCAATCTGGATATGGCGAAAAAACTGATTGACAACAAGAATTTTTCAAGTTTGTTAAGTCTTAACTATTTCTATTTTGGAAACAGGATTGATCAAAATAAAGATAATTTTACAGACACTGCTTTGCAACACAGAATCTCCGTTTTCAACAAATGGAATTTTAAAAGAAAAGAAAACCGACTGGCAAGTTTTGCTTTAAGATATTTTTATGAGGAAAGATTTGGCGGAGAAATGCAGTGGAAAAAGGAAAACCGAGGTTCGGACAATGTTTACGGTGAAAGCATTTACACCAATAGAATTGAACTGTTTGGGATTTATCAGTTGCCGATGAAAGAAAAATTCCTGCTTCAATATTCCTATAATTATCACGATCAAAATTCCTTCTACGGTAACACGCCGTATATAGCGACTCAAAAAGTTTTGTTTCTACAACTGAATTGGGAAAAGGAATTCGGGAAACACCATTTGAAATCCGGCATCAGCTATAAATCTAATTTCTACGATGACAACACGCCTGGAACGTCCAATTCCAAAGGCGAAAACCAGCCAATGAAATCGCCAATTGCTGGAATTTATCTGGAAGATGAATGGGAAATCAATGAAAAAAACACGTTGCTTTTGGGTTACAGATATGATTATCATAAAGTTCATAAATCGGTGCATTCGCCTAGATTGGCCTGGAAATTTGAACCCAATCCATACAATACTTTGAGACTAAGTTTCGGAACAGGCTTTCGTGTTGTAAATCTTTTTACGGAAGATCACGCAGCGTTGACTGGTTCGCGCAACGTCGTCATCAAAGAAGATTTGAAACCGGAGAAATCATTGAACACGAATCTTAGTTATTTGATGAAAATCCCTATAAACAATTATTTTATCAATGTAGATCTGAATGGATTTTATTCCTATTTCAATAATAAGATCATTGGTGATTTTGATTCGGAGCCGGACAAAATTATTTATGACAATTTATCTGGTCACGCTATTTCCAGAGGAATTTCGGCTGATGTGAGCACGAATTGGACTTTACCGTTCCAAATGATGCTTGGTGTAACTTATATGGATGTTTATTCTGTGAACGACAACGAAAAAACCCCACAATTACACGCCCCGAAATGGAGCGGAACTTATAATTTGACTTATCAATTTGAAAATCAATTTTCGCTGGATTTAACCGGGCAATTGTACGGACCAATGCACTTACCGACGGTTCCCAATGATTTCCGACCGGAATATTCGCCTTGGTTTACGCTGATGAATATCCAGCTGAGTAAGAAATTTGAAAATGGTTTTGAGGTTTATGGAGGAATCAGAAATTTGTTGAATTTTGTTCCAAGAAATACGATTTTGAGACCGTTTGATCCGTTTGATAAAAATGTAGATGATATGATAAATAATCCTAACGGTTATAGTTTTGATACGACTTATGGCTATGCACCAATGCAGGGAATCCGAAGTTTTATTGGCATTCGGTATCAGATTAGATGACATAAACCACAAAAGTCACAAAGAAAAATTTAGAATAGAAATTATAAAGGCTACAAAGATTTATAAAATCAATTATTTGAACTTCTGAATAACTGGAAAACAACCAATTCTTTTGTGGCTTTTGTGGTAAAAAAGCATATTATAAAAACAGTAACTTTCATATTATTGATAACTTTTGGAATTCTTGATTCTCAGGAATTGAAAACTTATTTGTTCCAAAATTTACCTGAGAAATTAGAGAAACCGACTTTGATTTACATGAAAACAAGTTGGTGTACCGTTTGTAAAATCCAGATGTATCAGATTGAAAAAAATTCGGAATTAAAAAAGTTGTTGAATGAAAAAGTTCATTTTATCATCTTCGATACTGAAAAGTCAAAAGAAAAAATTGAATTCTTTGGCAAAACTTATCAATATATTTCTAATGGAAATTCTGGGATTAACGCATTAGCAATGGAACTCTCAAGTAATAAAAAACCATTGTATCCGACTTGGATTTTGATTGGTAATAATTCTCAAGTTTTATTTTATCAGGAAGGATTGGTTGAAAATAAGATTTTGAAATTATTGATGGAAAAATTAGATTAGTTTATCATCATTATTCTTATAGGAATAAATTCCTATGTTTGAAAATTGGTCGTCCATTTGGGAATTTTAATAAAAAAACCTTCTGAAAATTAATCCAGAAGGCTGAGATCTTATATAGTCTGAATTTTATTTTGTCAAGTCCAGGCCGCCAAAATTACCGGAACTCATCATCAGAAAAGCGCCTTTTGATTTGTCTAAAGTTTCCCAATATTGATGCAAATCTTCTGCATTTGTAAATACTTTCAAGCTTTCATTCTTGAATTTTTCTTTGATTAATTCAGGCGAAATAGGTTCCATTCTTTTGATTTTCAGAGCATCTTCAGAATAGAAAACCACAGCATTGTCCAAACCATCCATTGCGTGGTCATATTGCTCCAGAAAAATAGGATTTAGGCTGGAATAGGTGTGCAATTCCAGAAAACCGAACGTTTCCGTCTTTTCAAATTGCTCTGCAAAAGCCGCAACGGTAGCTTTTACTTTACTTGGTGCGTGGGCAAAATCTTTGTAAAGCAATCCTCCGTCTGGTCTTTCCACTTTTTCCAAACGCTTGGAAGCGCCTTTGAAACTCATAATGGCTTCATAGAATTCCTCTTCCATAATGCCCAACTGGGAACAGATGAATCTTGCGCCTTCCATATTCAGCAGGTTATGTTTGCCAAAAACAGATAGAGGAATGTCACCCATATCGGTTTACAGGTTTACAATGCCATTAACGA
>JAEXJU010000319.1 GCA_023448955.1 Bacteroidota bacterium | reverse complement strand
GAACAAAAGACCCAATGGAACTGTACAAAAACTTCCGTGGAAGCGAGCCAAAAGTAGAGAGTTTACTGAAGAGAGCTTTTGGAGAATAATATGGGTTTTAGCACTTTGTCAAAGTTTAAAATCTTTGACAAAGTTATGCAGTCAAAATAATTAAATCACAAAAATGAATACAGCAATTCAACACATTAATTCTCACAATTTAATCGGCATAAAAGCCGGTAAGGAAAGAGAATCTTTTCTGGAAATTTGGATGGTTACTGTGGAAAACCGAATTTTTGCCCGCTCTTGGGGATTTGCAGAAAAAAGCTGGTACAATACTTTTCTAAAAGATAATCTTGGCGAGATTAAATGCGGAGAAACCATTTATGCAATCGAAGCTAGAATTCCTGAGGATTTATCTGAACTTGAACAGGAAATCAATCAGGCTTATCTAGATAAATATGATTCTGGAGAAAATTCCTTTTACGCAAAAGGTATTATCGAAGAAAAACACGTTGCCAAAACAATGGAGTTCATAATTCTAAATAACTAAACTGATTATATAAGATGACTTGTCCCTGCTGTTCCGGAAAATCCTACGAAGATTGTTGCCAGCCATATCACAGAAAAGAGAAATTTGCACCAACTGCGGAAGCTTTGATGCGTTCAAGATTTTCAGCTTTTACAATTCCGAATGGCGATTATCTTTGGGAAACCACATCACCCAACAAGAGGCAGTTTCATAACAAAAAGGATTTACAGGAATGGGGAGAAATTAATGAATGGACAAAGCTGGAAATCATCAATAAACCTTCTGCTAACAAAGTGGAGTTCAAGGCTTATTATAATGATGAGGATGGAAATCCGCAGATTCACCACGAGTTATCACAATTCAAGATGATACAGAACCGGTGGTATTATGTGAGTGGTGACTTTTTAGATTGATTACTTTTGACCACAAAAAGCCACAAAAAAATTTTCAATAAAAACTTTTCTCACTTTTGTTTTTATTTTACTTGTTTTTTCTTTTGTCTCAAAACGTAGAGGTACAAACTTTCCACTTTTGCCCTAGCCCAAGGCGTTTTTCTGAGAAATTTGAGAGAGGAACTTACACTTGGATTTTCGCCGGTAAAACATTTGATATTGATTTGCTTTCCCAATTCGCCATAACCTTTGTAATACTCCAGCAATTCTTCCAAAATCGCATCCAATCTTTTTCCGTGCAATGGATCTTTCGATGTGTTTTCCATTTTGTAAAATTATTGATTTTATTATTTCGAACCACAAAGGCAAAAAAGTTTTAATTTTCAAGGTATGAGTTTACTTCTTTTATGACTTTTGTGGTAAAAAAAGAAATTTCTTTATTGTCATTTCCTATATTTGATAATCAAATTAAAAATATGAAATCTATAACACTTGCATTACTATTACTTTCCACAATGTCATACGCTCAGGACTTCGCCAATTTTGGCAGATACGAAAAACAAAATCAACAGGTTATTTCTCAAAATATTGCTCCAAATTCAGTCTTAATGGGAGATTCTATCACTGAAGGCTGGTTTTCCACAGACCCGGAATTTTTCACGAAGAATAATTTTGTTGGAAGAGGAATTAGCGGACAAGTAACGTCTCAGATGCTTTTAAGATTTCGGGAAGATGTTATAAAACTAAAACCTAAACGTGTGATTATCCTTGCAGGAACCAATGATATTGCAGAAAATCAAGGTCCTATTTCTTTAGATAAGGTTTTCGGAAATATCGTTTCTATGACAGAATTGGCAAAATCGAATAATATCAAGGTGATTCTTTGCTCCGTTCTTCCCGCTTACGATTTTCCTTGGAGAAGCGGAATGAAACCTGCCGATAAAGTGATTGCTCTGAATCAAATGATTAAAGATTACGCCAAGAAAAATAACTTGACTTACGTTGATTATCATTCGGTCTTGAAAGATGAGAAAAATGGTTTGCCTAAAGATATTGCAGAAGACGGCATCCATCCGACAAAATTAGGTTATGAGAAAATGGAAGCTATCTTGGTGAAGAGTTTAAAATAATAAGATTTAGAAAAGGTACGCTAAGGAATAGTATGTATTTAGGTATATAGTTTTTGTGTGTTTTTGCCCTAGACACTTGTATTAAAGTAATGTTGTTCCTTAGCAATACCTCAATTATTTAAATGAAATCCAAACACTTCCGTCGAAATAATAATAACCAGTTTTGGTCACATTAACAGTTTTTGCAGAACTAGAAGTTACAGCGGCAGTTACATAGACAATAGCTCCAGATTGATCTACATCGTACAACGCATCTTTAGCTTTAAGCTGATTTCCTGTAAGTTTAGGTCCTATCAATCCATCAATTCTATTAGTATTACCAGGAGAAGATTTAATTTCAAAACTCGCTTTGGGATCATAAGTATTAATGCCAAAATAACCCGTATCATCTGCAAATCTAGCCCATTCTGTATAAGCCGTAGGACTGGTGTACTTACCAAATGAGATGTGACCCGTCACACCACTTCTACCAGAAGTATAAATACGTGTTCCAGGTGAGCTTCCGTCTATACCGATTGCCGGGAAATAAGTTGACTGTGTAAGTCCATATTTTTCTCCTACATTGTCATTCACCACTCTACCTACACCATAATGTGAGTCTATGGGACCAAATTGTATAAATCCATTAACGTTGAGCTTTGCAAGTGGATCCACTCCTCCAATTCCAACATAACCCGAACCTGAAAAATTGAGCCAGTTACCGTTTAGATTGCCAGTCCTGTTACCAGTCAGAGATCCATTTGAATTATAAATATTTACTGATTCTGCCGCTGGTGCAGCTTTCATCCATTTTGTCCCGTCATAATAATAAAATCCGGCACCATCAACATTAATAACCTGACCAGAAAGTGTAGTGGCAGCGGACGTGACATAAATTATAGCGCCAGTCTGATCTGCAGAGTAAGTTTTTGACGCCAGCTGTTCGCCAGTAATTTGTGGAATAATAATGACGTCCATTTTAGAAACATTACCCGGCTCACCAACCACCTCCAAGGTCGCTTTTGGAATGTTTGTATTGATTCCAACTTGAGAAAATCCTGAATTTGAAACGATTAAAATAAATAAAAAAAGTAATTTTTTCATAATTTGAGTTTGTATTTTATTTGATTTTTAAAATGAGATTATTACTTCTTGCTGAATACAGTGAAGCATTTTTTTGAAATGATAAGTTTTGAATTAAGAATATCAGTGCTAAATCAGATTTCTAATTCTTAGCATTACAGGTATTGGAAATATTTTGAAAATATTGCTAGAGGAATTTTACACCTACTCTGTGACGCGCAATACAATTGGAAGTAATAATTGGGTACTAAAAACACTCCAGCGGTTTGAAAATCTAAATTGATTGTCACATTGTTTTTTCATTATTCTTGTGTTTAAATTGAGCAACAAAACAATGGCTTTTTTTATTTTTTCTAAAATAACAAGCTACTTATTGCATACTCATTTTATTTAATGTCAAGAAATTCAATCAATTAAACTCACTATCGTTTACAATATTTTTAATCCATATATGAAAATCAATATTAGAATCGATGTTCAGTTTTTTTCTTAAAGCATATTTTCGGTTCTGAATAGTTCGCACAGATTTGAATGTAGAATCTGCTAAATCCTTTGTACTGATGTTTAGAAATATATAAGCAAGAAGCTCAAGTTCACTCGGCATAAGTGTGGGCGAAACCGTAGTCAGTTTTTTCTGAAAATCCGGAAACAACGTACTGAACTTAACATAGAAAGAAGGATCATTTTTCCTTGCCAGTTCTAAAATATTCTCTAATGCTTCTTTACTATTTTGTTTAGATAGTTGTCTTTCTCTCTCTATGGCAGAAACCATTTCCTGTTTTTCGGACATCTGTTTCTCATTCTCCACTCTCAAAAGATCTCTTTTCTTTTGGATTTTCTTAATATAAAAAACTAATACCAAGACAAGACAAAGTAATATGACCAAACCAAAGATTATTTTATTACGCACAGACATAAAAGACGCTTCTTTTTCCTGCACCAGATTGTGCAATGCATTGTTCAG
>JAEXJU010000310.1 GCA_023448955.1 Bacteroidota bacterium | reverse complement strand
GTGTTAATATCGGCGATTACGGAAAAGGCGAATTCGGGAATAAAAAACACGAACATACTTTTCTGGACCTGATTTCCGAACTGGATAAAGTGGAAGGCATCGAAAGAATCAGGATCTCATCTATTGAGCCGAATCTTTTGAAAGATGAAAGTATTGATTTGGTTTCCAAAAGCAAAAGCTTTGTACCGCATTTTCATATTCCGCTGCAATCCGGAAGTGATGAGTTGCTGAAGAAAATGAAGCGCCGTTACCTTACTAAACTCTACCACGACAGAGTTTATAAAATCCGGGAAGTGATGCCGGATGCGGCGATTGGTGTGGATGTGATTGTTGGTTTTCCCGGAGAAACGGAAGAGTTATTTTTGGAAACCTACAACTTCCTGAATGATTTGTCCATCAGTTATCTTCACGTTTTCACTTACTCTGAAAGAGAAAATACCGAAGCTGCAGATATGCCGGGTGTGGTTCCTGTTGCCGAAAGAAAGAAAAGAAATAAAATGCTGAGAATCCTTTCTGAGAAAAAGAAAATGGAATTCTACAGAACACAACTCGGAAAAAAACTTCCTGTACTTTGGGAGCATGAAAATAAGAACGGAATGATGTATGGCTTCACGGAAAACTACGTTAGGGTAGCTAAACCATTTGATGAAAAATCAATCAATCAAATTGAAATGATTGTTTTAGATAAAATTACAGAAGATGGTAATGTTTCCATTAAGGAGAAACAGTTCGAAGATTTTTTGGCGAAGATTTAAAATTTAAATAGACAAAAAAAAGCGTGATTCAAAATGAGTCACGCTTTTTGTTTTGTATGAAAGTATTATTAATCGTCTTTTGGCAATCTAGTTCTTGTGTTATAAAGTTGGAAATTAAAAACAAAAGTTCTGTTTTGATAAGCAGTTCCGTAGATAGAATTATCTCTCGCAAATGCTGCTCTTGATGGTACAATAATAACGCCTTGCATATTGTAATCTGAAGCGACATTCAGATCGTCATAAGATTTGAAAAATTTTAATGCCTCTTTCAAACCTTCGATCTCGAAGAAATCTCTGCCCACATTGGTTTTGTTTGTGTCATTGTAGTTTTTTAAAACAGAAGTTTTTACATAGTAATAAGCAGGGTCTACGCTTGGAACACCAGTATTAGCAACATTATTAATAAAAGTAGTTTCATTGCTAAAGCTTATTTTATCGTTAACTTTTGTAGCAGTATAGGTTTTTGTAATATTGAAAAAGTTAATTACATCAGTAGCCGCAACATCTTTGCCAGGATCAGGCTGTGCGCCAGGTCTCACAATATAAATCACACCAGATGGCAACTTAACGTAATTATAATCCGCTAATTTTTTTTCATTGTTATCAGTATCTGTGGTATCATCAAAAGCGGTGATAACACCTTTGCTATCCAGATAATGCTTATTCAGAAAATCCAGAGCAGCTGCATCATCATAGTCTTTTTGCTCTTCTACAGTAATCTGTACAACCTCTTCATCATCAGTATTGTCTTTCTTGCATCCCTGTAAAACAGCTACAGAAAGAGCAACTCCCAAAAGTATTTTTTTCATTTTTTTATTTAATCTTAAATTGCGATTAATTTTAACGAGACAAAAGTATAAAAAATTATGAGAATAGATAAATTTTTATGGAGTGTGAGATTTTATAAAACAAGAAACATTGCTGCTGAGGAAATCAAAAAGAATAGGGTGAGTATAGGAGAAAATGTGGTTAAGTCTTCTAAAGAGGTAAAAACCGGCGATGTTATTAAAATTAAAAAAAATCAAATCGAATATAAAATAAAGGTAACCGACGTCCCGAAAAGCAGGGTAGGCGCCAAGTTAGTTGCACTTTATGTTATTGATATGACGGAGAAAGAACAATACGAAATCCTGAAAATGAGAAAATCTGCTCAGGACTATTACAGGCAAAAAGGACTCGGAAGACCTACAAAAAAAGATAGGCGAGAAATGGACGATTTTTCTTCCGGAAGTTCTGCCGCGGAAATGGATAATGATGATTGGGATGTCTTTTTCTCGTCGCAAACGGATGAAGGTGACGATTAAATCTTTAACAGTTTAATAATTTCATCGGAAATCTCGCTGGCTGTTTTGGAATCGGTATCTACGGTGAAATGTGCTTTGCCATAGAAAGGATTTCGTTCGAAAAGATGTTTGGCAATAAATTCCGGAACATCTGTGTCCTCTAATTTGGCAATCAGCGGGCGGGTATTTTTCTGGAGCAGGACCCGGTCTGTAAGCGTTTTTACAGAAGCTCTGAGGAATATACTCTTGGATTTTTCATTAATAAGATCCATATTATTATAATAAACGGGAGTTCCGCCGCCAAGACTCAGAATGATATCTTTTTCCTCATTAAGAATAGTTTCCAAAATTCGTTTTTCTTCCTTGCGAAAGAATATTTCTCCCTTTTTCTGGAAAATTTCAGGAATACTGAGCAGATGTTCTTCCGAAATTCTTTGATCGAGGTCAATTAAAGGGAAATTTAATTTTTTACTCAAGTTTTTGGAAACGTGAGATTTACCGCTTCCCATATATCCAAGTAGAGAAATTATCATAATTTTATTTTAAACAAAGTTCTAAAAAAATTTTGAGATTTTAAAAAAAGCCCTATCTTTGCACCACTAAAAAATGAGAGATAAACGATAAACGTTAAAAGATTTAGTTTAAAGTCATTTATCAGACATCAATTATCAGATCATTTTTTAAGTGGCCGACCTGGTAGCTCAGCTGGTAGAGCAATACACTTTTAATGTATGGGTCCTGGGTTCGAATCCCAGCCAGGTCACAAGCAAAAAAACCCGTAGATATACGGTTTTTTTTTGCCTGCGTGGTGAAATTGGTAGACACGCCATCTTGAGGGGGTGGTTTCCTAAGGATGTGCTGGTTCGAGTCCAGTCGCAGGCACAGCAGAAATATTTTTAATTATTAATTGTTAATTATTAATTAGAAAGACTCGGTAGCTCAGCTGGTAGAGCAATACACTTTTAATGTATGGGTCCTGGGTTCGAATCCCAGCCGAGTCACAATTTACGCAAGTAAATTTTTTTCATATTAATATTTTGTGATTTGGTGTAGAAGCTTCTTGTAAAAGAAGCTTCTTTTTATTTCAGGTGCATATTGTCAATCAGTCTCACTTGATCCACATTCACCACGATGAAGGCACGGTAATTTTCGTCTTCAGAAAAAAAGTCTGCTTCCTTCAAAGTATCTTCATTGGCAATCAGAAAATATTCCAGCATCATATCATCCCTGTCGAAAATTTCCTGAACTCTTTTTTTGATTTCCGGTATCGTTATGATGCGAAACCAATCGTCCACTTTTTTCAGGGTTTGATATATGACAGATGACGCTTCTTTTTCTGCTGCGGAAAGCCGCATATTCCGTGAGCTCATCGCCAGTCCGTTATTTTCTCTATGGATTTTTACTCCGTGAATTTTGATGTCCAGATTCAGAACATCTACCAATTTTTCAATGATTTTTAGTTGCTGAAAGTCTTTTTCGCCGAAATAGGCATTATTCGGTTTTACCTGTCGAAATAATTCTTCCACCACGGTTCCTACACCATCAAAATGACCAAGTCTTGCCGCGCCTTCCATTTCATTTTCGATACCGCCAAAGTCATAATGTTTTCTTTCCATTCCATTAGGATATATGTCTTCTACTTTAGGAATGTAAACGGCATCTACCAATTCAGAATTCTTAAGCTTTTCAATATCATTTTCAACAGTTCTCGGATATTTTTCTAAATCTTCAGGGTTGTTGAATTGAGTAGGATTTACGAATATAGAGGAAATTACAATGTCATTATCTTTTCTAGCTTCCTCATAAAGAGAAATATGTCCGGCGTGCAAAGCGCCCATTGTAGGAGCAAATCCTATGGAATGGTTTTGTTCTTTCTGTAAATCAATATATTTTGAAAAAGAGTCTTTGTCGTAAAAAACCTGCATTAGAGTAATATTTGTAAGGTCAAAGGTAGCTGTTTTTTGTTTCTACAGATGATGATTTGTGTCAAATTTCTTAAAAAGCTTTATTTGGTGACTTAGTACATATGATTTAGTAAATATCTTGCAATTATCAATTTTGAAAATATGAATAATTTTAACCTTATTTTAACAAGCTTTCTAAAATAAGTGTTTGATAGTTAGAAGGTTTTGTTAATTAGTATTAATATTAAGTAAAATAAATGATTTGATTTAATTTTTTGTAATTTTGCAAAATGAAGTTTTTGTACTTCGTTTAAAGTAAATTTTATGCCTAATCAAAAGATTTTATACGTTACTACGGAGATGTATCCCTATCAGGAAGATACAAATATGGGGAGCTTGGTGCACAAAATGGCGCTGAAAATGCATAGCGAGGGTAACGATGTAAGGGTTTTTATGCCGAGATTCGGACAGATCAGTGAAAGGAAATTCCAATTGCACGAGGTGATCCGTCTGTCCGGGATGAATATTATTATTAATGATCTGGATCAGCCACTGATCATCAAAGTTGCATCTTTACCAGGTGAACGTTTGCAGGTTTATTTTATAGATAATGAAGAATACTTCAAAAGAAAACAATACTATTTTGATGATGAAGGCCATCCTTTCGAAGATAATAATGAAAGAGCTGTTTTCTTTGCAAGAGGAGTTATAGAGACTATTAAAAAGCTTAATTGGGTGCCAGATGTAATTCACCTGAATGGCTGGATGTCTTCATTAATCCCTATATATCTTAAAACTTATTATAAAGACGATTCTTACTTCAAAGATACTAAAATCGTACTTTCTGTTTATAATGAAGAAGATATAAAGCTGAATGAAAATACAAAAGAAATTCTGGAATTCGATAATATTTCAAATTTACATTCGTTAGATAATCCTAGCTTTCTCAATTTTGTAAATGACAGCATGGATTATGTAGATGTTATTGTGAAAGGAAATGAATTTTTGGAAGAGAAACTGGAAGAAGCTTATGCAAAAGCAGAAGCTGAAAAATCCGACTATCTGAACGCAGATTCAATAGCAAAAATTTATTAATTACGATCGATTATATTATAATGATAAGAATAAAAAAAATGATGAAGTTGATCCCTGTTTTATTAATGGGGATTGTTGTGATGAATTCATGCGAAAGCGAACTGGATAACCTCGGTTCTCAGTTGGTAAACGAATCTGAAGCTTCAGAAAAAGTTTACGGACTTGCTGCTTATAATGTCAATAACCAAGATGTTCAGAATGTTGTTTCATCTCAGTATGACAGTGTTCGGATCGGCGCATTCAGTGAGCCTGTTTTTGGTGGTCAGAAAGTTTCCTATATCACGCAAGTAAGGCTTAACTCTTATAATCCTGATTTTGGAAAAAATCCTGTTGTAGATTCTGTTGTTCTTACTCTTAAACCGAAGTATGAAACTGCTTCAGATTCTTTAAAAACGACAACAAGTGAAGATTATATCTATCCTGATGGTAATGTAGCTGCAAAAAAAGTAGTAAACACCTATCCAGTTAGAAAATATGGTAAATACAAGTTTGGTAAAGATACTCCTCCTTTTACAATCAGAGTTCACGAGGTTACTGACTTTTTAGGTGGTGCTTCCGATTCTATTAAAACGAATAAACCAATTGCTGTTTCATCTACAGACATTGGATCAAAAAGCTTCAATGGTACAGTTAATTCAGTTGTAATCACAAAAGATTCTGATGCATCTGAAATTCTAAACCGCGCTGTATCATTAAGAATACCATTGAAAAAAGAATTTTTTCAGGATAAAATCATAGCCAAGCAAGGAAATCAGGTGCTGAAAGATGCTGCATCATTTATAAGATATTTCCGAGGTTTAAGAATTTCTGTTGATGAAAATGACGGTTATCTGTTTTCTATGGCTCCTAATGATGCTGCAATAACAATATATTACAAAAATGATCTTACTGCAGCAGATGGAACAGTTACTAAGACAAAACAAGAGACATCTTTAAGTCTGGGATCTTCTAATGTTCACTTAAGTCAGGTGGCTTACTCTAGAAGTAGTTCTTACATAGCCGGGACAAAAGATGCGATAGATGCTGAACAGGTCAAAAAAAATACAGGACTTCCCATAACAAATCCTTCAACCAAACTTTATTTACAAGGAATGGGAGGAAGCAGTATAGGTGTAAGAATTCCAAAGGAATTGATCACCACGCTTAGAAATCAATATAAGAATGAAAAAATAGCAGTTGTTTCTGCAAAAATTCGATTATATAATGATAGTACTGATCCTGAGTGGGATAATAAATACAGAAAGCCATCAAGTTTACTTGTGAAAGAAAGAGACACTATGTCAAGATTCTTACCTGATATGACAATACTATCAAGCGCAGGTTATTCACTTGTTCGTACTAATAATCTTTCAACAAAAGATGCTTACTACGATGTTAGTATCACTGCATCACTTAAAAAAATTATTGAGGATGAGTCTTATGATATAAACCTGTACAATGGTAAAGATTTTATAATCGATGCAGGATCTTATCTTGTCAACTCATCTACTGGAGCTCTTTTGGGTCAAACTTTTAATGACAGGCCTTACAATCCTTTCAGATTATTGTTGGCAGGGACAGATACAAGTAAAATAGGACAAGAGATGTCTGTTAAATCAAAGAATGTCCAATTAAGATTAATATTCACAAAAAAATAAACTACTTAAAATATGTGCGGAATCGTTGGTTATACAGGTTTTAGAGATGCATACGATGTTGTTATAAACGGATTGCGCCGTTTAGAATACCGTGGTTATGATAGTGCCGGTGTAATTTTAGAATTACAAAATGGTGATTTTGAATTCAAAAAAACCAAAGGAAAAGTTGATGATCTGGTAGCAATTTCTAAGAACCTTCAGACAACTTCCAAACTTGGAATGGGACATACGAGATGGGCTACACACGGTGTTCCAAGTGATAGTAATTCTCACCCACACCTTTCTAACAACGGAAAAATAGCAATTGTTCATAATGGTATCATTGAAAATTACGATACCATCAAAACAATGCTTATCAATAAAAACTTTGAATTTAAATCAGAAACGGATACTGAAGTATTGGTGAATTTAATTCAATATTTTATGGACAAAGAACCTTCTCTTGATTTTTCTGAAGCCGTTCGCTATGCATTGATCGAAGTATATGGAGCATA
>JAEXJU010000300.1 GCA_023448955.1 Bacteroidota bacterium | reverse complement strand
GTCATAATCACGATTTTATGATATCTTAATTTCGCCATATTCAACGCTTTGGAATCTTCCTCTGTTCCTACAGAAACGCCTAAAGCTGTGTAGATATTTTTGATTTCCTCATTGTCATAAACCTTATGCAACATTGATTTCTCAACGTTCAGGATTTTACCTCTCAATGGAAGAATCGCCTGGAAATGACGGTCACGGCCTTGTTTTGCCGTTCCACCTGCAGAATCTCCCTCAACTAAGAAAATCTCAGATTCAGCAGGATCTTTGGAAGAACAGTCGGATAATTTTCCTGGCAAACCGGAACCACCCATCGGCGATTTTCTCTGAACCATTTCACGGGCTTTCTTAGCTGCCTGTCTTGCTTTAGCTGCCAGAACTACTTTCTGCACGATTTGCTTTGCTTCCAGAGGGTTTTCTTCCAGGAAATTAGTCAGCATCTCTCCCACGATCTTATCCACCGCTCCGGAAACTTCTGAGTTACCTAATTTTGTTTTGGTCTGACCTTCGAACTGAGGTTCCATTACTTTTACAGAAACTACAGCCGTCAAACCTTCACGGAAATCGTCTCCCGTAACTTCTACCTTTTCTTTGGCAGGAAGTCCCAATTCATCCGCATATTTCTTCAAAGTTCTTGTCAGTGCTCTTCTGAAACCCGCCAGGTGTGTACCACCTTCGTGCGTGTTAATATTATTAACATAAGAATGAAGATTCTCGTTAAAAGACGTGTTATAACGCATTGCCACTTCAACAGGAATATCGTCACGCTCACCTTCCATAAAAATCACGTGCTCCATAATAGACTCACGGTTGCCGTCAATGTAAGCAACGAATTCTTTCAATCCACCTTCTGAATGGAAAACTTCGGTTTTGAAAGTTCCGTCTTCCAGTTTTTCTCTTTCATCCGTTAAAGTAATTGTAATACCTTTATTAAGGTAAGACAATTCTCTCAATCGATTAGCTAATGTATCGTAATTATAAACTAATTCTGTAAAAATAGAATCATCAGGCTGGAAAAACTGTTTAGTTCCTCTCTTGTCACTGTGACCTATTTCTTCAACGCCTGTTTGAGCTTTTCCTCTGGAATAGACCTGCTGGTAAACATTTCCATCTCTGTAAACGGTTGTAACCATCTCGTTGGATAATGCATTAACACAGGAAACCCCAACACCGTGAAGACCTCCGGAAACTTTGTAAGAATCTTTATCGAATTTACCTCCGGCTCCGATTTTGGTCATTACAACTTCCAGCGCAGACTTCTGTTCTTTCTCATGGAAATCGACAGGAATACCTCGGCCATTGTCCATTACTTCTACGCCGTTACCTTCTTTGATCGCCACCGAAATGGTATCACAATATCCGGCCAAAGCTTCATCTATAGAGTTATCCACGACTTCATAAACCAAATGGTGAAGACCTCTTACTCCTACATCACCAATGTACATCGAAGGACGCATACGAACGTGCTCCATTCCTTCCAATGCCTGAATACTGCTTGCTGTATATTGTTTTTGACTCATATTGTAAACATTCAAGATATAAAATTCAAATTTTCAGTTGATTAACCTCTGAATTCTACTCTTAATTTTTGTTGATTATTTTATTAAAATGCTCACAAATATCGTGATTTTTTTCGAGATGTGAAAGACCAAAATCAGGTTAGTTTTCAACAGCAATGCAAATAAAAAAGCGAACCCGAAAGTTCGCTTTATAATCTATATTTCACTAAGTAATTAAACCAGTTTTACCCACAAAACCTCATCAATTTTCTCCACTTTCACCAAATTATTTTTAGTTAAAGTTTTAGAAGCTTTGTCCCATTTTTTACCGGAAAGCTGGGAACGGGTTTTTACTTCGTTCAGTTCCATTGCTTCTTCCTGAGAATTGAGAATTTCAAGAATCACTTTTTCATCTTCACCTAATTCAACGGTTGGCGCTTTTTTCTCAGGTCTCATTTGAGGAAAGAAAAGCACTTCCTGAATGGATGGAATGTTAGTTAAAAACATAATTAATCTATCCATCCCGATTCCTAAACCGGAAGTTGGCGGCATTCCGTATTCCAAAGCTCTAAGGAAATCTTCGTCAATGAATCCAGTTGCTTCATCATCCCCTTTTTCGGACAATAATAACTGATGCTCAAAACGTTGTCTTTGGTCAATCGGGTCATTTAGTTCCGAATAAGCATTCGCAATTTCTTTCCCACAAACCATCAATTCGAAACGCTCTGTCAAACCTTCCTGAGTTCTGTGTTTTTTAGTTAGCGGCGACATCTCAACAGGATAATCTGTGATGAAAGTCGGCTGAATGAAATTACCTTCGCATTTTTCTCCGAAAATCTCATCAATCAGTTTTCCTTTGCCCATTGTTTCATCCACTTCAATTCCGATAGACTTTGCAAAGTCGAATAATTCCTGCTCTGATTTTCCGGTGATGTCGAAACCGGTATATTTAAGAATCGCTTCTGTCATAGAAACTCTTGGATAAGGCGCTTTCCAGCTGATTTTGTGTTCTCCGAAAGTGGATTCAGCAGAACCGTTAACCGAAGTCGCACAGAATTCCAGCAATTTTTCTGTGAAGTCCATCATCCAGTTATAATCTTTGTAAGCCACATAGATTTCCATCGCCGTAAATTCCGGATTATGCGTTCTGTCCATTCCTTCATTTCTGAAGTTTTTCGAGAATTCATAAACACCGTCAAATCCGCCAACAATTAATCTTTTCAGATACAATTCATTCGCAATTCTCATATACAAAGGAATATCCAAAGCGTTGTGATGGGTGATGAAAGGCCTGGCCGCAGCACCACCAGGAATGGCCTGCAAAATTGGTGTTTCAACTTCAAAATAACCGGCATCGTTAAAGAACGTTCTCATTGCATTGAACAATTTTGTTCTTTTAACGAAGATTTCCTTCACATGAGGATTCACTACCAAATCTGCGTAACGCTGTCTGTAACGCAATTCCGCATCTGTGAAACCGTCATAAACATTACCTTCCGCATCTACTTTTGGAAGCGGAAGCGGACGAAGAGATTTTGTCAGCAAAGTGAAATTCTTCACCATTACCGTCATCTCTCCAACCTGAGTTTTGAACAATTCACCTTCGATGCCGATAATGTCACCGATATCCAAAAGATGCTTATAAACCTCGTTGTATAAAGTTTTGTCTTCACCAGTACAAATCTCGTCACGGTTAAAATATACCTGAATCCTGCCTTCAGAATCCTGCAATTCTGCAAAACTTGCCTTTCCCTGAATTCTTCTGGACATCAATCGTCCGGCAATCACCACCTTCTTCCCTTCTTCAAAATCCTGTTTTATAGATTTGGTAGAATCAGTGATTTTGTATTCAGCGGCTGGGAATGCATCGATTCCCAAGTCGGTCAGTTTCTGCAATTTTTCGCGACGGATAATTTCCTGTTCTGATAATGACATTTTAATTCAATTTTTTCGAATTGCAAAAATAGTGATTTTTAAATGGTTGTGGAAGTTAATTTTTGATTAACCACAAATGGCACAAAAGAAGATTTTCTGGATGGATTTAAATGCAAAGAGTGCAAAGTTTTTTTTTATAATTATTGAAGATATTTTTGGGATTGCAAAGGCGTAAAAC
>JAEXJU010000162.1 GCA_023448955.1 Bacteroidota bacterium | reverse complement strand
CATAATAATTATCTGTCGCATCACTCCCAAAACGGATAAAGAATTTTGCATTTTCATCAAGATCACTTGTATTAGAAGAAGTTGTATTAGTTTGATTTTCTGCGTGTACGAATAACTTCAATTTTTTATATCGGCGCATATCAAGACTTGTATTCTTGAACACACCTCTTGATTCACCCTTCAGATCTTTCACTTTCATGTAAAGAGAAGACTCATTCTGTCTCTGCGCACCTGCGTTACCGCTTAAAACCTGTCGGTCAATCCCCGGAGGCAAAACATAAGGTGGCGTTCCCAAAGCATTTTCTTCAAGATTAACACTTCCAATATCGAAGTTAGAGTTTTGATTTTGCGGTGCGCTATTACCTTCATTGGTGTCTGAAACTGTTGCACTGAAAATTTCATTTGTATATTTTCTCCAGTCAGATCTTACTAAATCGAATGAACCGAATCTCAATGTAGACGTCTGGTCAAAACCTTTCAATAATAATCTGGCAAATCTCACATTATTAAGGACAGAAATATCAGAACCTTCAACTTTAGAAGTATCATCATATTCTGCAACAGGAATTCTGAAAAGATACCATTTTACTTTTCCGGCCTGTCCGTTCTCGAATTTTACATCAACTTCTTTAATGTCAACGATTTTATTCTTACTGCCGACAACCATATTGGCTGGGGAAAGATCAATTGTATATTGGTTATAATTTTCTGTCTGGTCTAGGTTATAATCTCTGTTGATATCTTCTGCATCCGGTGTCTGAGTGGATACCTCTAAGCTATTGGCTTGAGAGTTTCCTTCCGGTCCACGGAAATACTTGTAACGCTCTGTTAAAGAAGAAGCAAGATCTCCCTGAAACTGATTGGAAAGATAGTAAACAAAATTATCAGATGCAGGATCCAGCTCATTGGTTACTGGGTTTACAAAATTAACCCCGAATTTTTCCTGTTCCTGAGCACCATTTAAACCGTCATATCCCAAATCCTGCTGCCCTCTTTCATCTCCCTCGGAAGAAAATGCATAGAGTATCGGCACTTGTTTCGGCTGTGTTCCCCAATTTGAAGTTGTAGTATTTGCAGGAGTGCTGGCTGTAGGTAAACCATTTTCGTATTGTAATCTGCCATCTTTCAGCACATCTTCAGACACATTTCCTAACTGTAATAATAATTTAGGATCTGTCCCGAGATTGTTACCGTCTGCACGCGGATCCATCAGCCAGAATTCTACATAATCAATATTTGATGTGATAAAATTGGTAACAGAAATCGGACGCATCAAGCCGGCCCATCTCTGAGCCGTGGTTTCGGTAGCCGGATTAACATTGTACGGACCACGTTCCTGAGGATAATAAGTGATATCAAATGTATTAAGGATGGTTTGTTCTCCTGCCACATAGTCCCTGTTATTATAAAGTTCCCTCATCTGGACTCTTCTGGAAGCATGATTGGATAAACGCTGGGCATTGATTCCATTTGGTGCAGAACCGCTCACGCCATAGAAACGCGGATCTATCTGATACCAGGAAAGTAATCCTCTGCCGTTCCCACTGTTGGTATTATCATTATTCACAGAAGGGAAAATGGCAGGATAATCCTTATTTTTTTCCGGACGGGAAGCGATGCTCCACATCGCAGGTTCCTTAAGTGATATTTTTGAAGTGGTTTGCTCAAAGTCATCAATGTAGGACTGATCATTAATCCCTTTGCTTTGCCCCGGAATCAGATATGCAGCTTCAGCTTTGAAATTTAAATTAGATGGAGCTTCAGTATTGATCAAAGGAATTTTATCCGTTAATCTCGTAAGGAATGGCAGTTCATTGTTATACATCAAATTGAAACCTGCCATTGTATTGCTAACAGCTTCCTGACCATAATTCACCTTTTGCGTCAATGGTCTTTCACTGTAATTGACAACGGTAGCGCCAACTGTAAGATGCTCATTGAATTTTCTTTCAAGATTCAATCCCCAGAAACTTTTTCTCTGTGTGTTGAAGGTCAGCTGATTTTCAAGAGAAATATTGATAGCCTGACCAGATTGTTTTACTGTTTCGTTGATAATATTAACCGTTCCAATCATATAATCTACAGTATAATCCACACCTTCCACAAGCTGAGCACCGTTTGCAGTGACCTTTACAGAACCTTGCGGAACATTGATAGCTCCCAATGAAATACCTTGTCCCTGGCTTCCTTTATATCTTCCCTCAATGGTATATCGCAACGGAATCTGTGATGGTATGGTCTTCTGCTTATCATAGATATCATTAAAAACATACTGGGACTTATCCGGAATATTAAGAACGCTTTCCAGATAGCCTCCAAAAGGTTCTATTTTTGTAAATATGATTTTTCCATTTTCCGGATCTACAGTTATTCCGTTTACATAATCAAAAATCCCATCTCCTTTTGTTCCGTCTGCATTAGTCTGTAGATCTCCGTTCACATTGAGTCTATCCAGATTAAAAAGTCTGAGCAAGTTGGTGTCAGCCGGAATTCCGTTATTGTATTGTACTCCGGGTAAATAATTCACTTTTGCTGATCCCTGATCTCTGTAATATACATTCAATAAGAAATCCTTCTGCTGAAGCTGATTAGCGTTTAGAGAATAGATATTCTTCATCATCAGCTCCCACATAGGAGAAGTGGTCTTGGTCGTAGAGTTGGATTTCAGCAATTTAGTAATCAATACGGCATTTTCTTCCGAGAACTCTCCAACTTTATAAACCTGGCTGGATCCGTTGATGGTATAAGAATAAGATGCTGCAAGAAACTGGTTTTCATTTAATCTCTGATTTAATGAAATGTAACCTAACTGAGAATTGAATTTATATTCTGATGTTGTAAGTTTTCTTGCCTTGATATTATTGATGAAATGCTCACCCGAAACAAATGGCTCAGGACTTCCTTGTGCATTCGGGAAAGACCTCCCGTTCAAGGTGTTATAAGCCGTAACTACATCTCTGGAACTCCCTAAAGCTGATGAAATCTGCTGATAGAGATTATTATTGCCATTACTTGGAATTACACCTGTACCGTCTCCTAGATCCCTGATTCCCACAATCGGCTTTTGTGATTCTATGTTAGAGCCGCCCTGATCCAGCACCCAGACTTCCATTCTTGTAATGTTAATACTGGAGTTGATGAGAGGATAATTTTGCAGGGACTCGTCATATTTATCATGAAAATAATGACCCAAAAAGTAATGCTGATTATCTTCATAGTCAAAAGCATTGATCTTAAACGTACTCATCGTTCCGCCACCTTGCGCAACAATGGTTTTTGCCTCACCTTGCTGCTGGGAAAACACTAAGGTTCCGGTTGTCTTACCCAACTGGAATTCTGTTTTCAAACCAAATAGTGACTGCGAACCACGGATCAAACTCGTTGAAAGCGGCATATTGATATTACCAACCTCTACTCTTTTGATGATCTTATCTTCAGGATCCTGTCCTTTTTCATTAAGACCTTTGGATTGCAGATCTTTCCAGGAACCTTTTGCCTGCCAGACCATATTCATCCTGTTCTCAAATGCAAATCCACTTTGAGTATCATAATTGGCTTTTAATTGAAGATTTTCCCCGACTTTCCCGGTGATTCCAAGCTGGATTCTCTGCTGAATATTGATTGCAAAACTTGTCCTGTTCTGAGGAAGAATCAAAGGATTATCAATTTTCTGATATAGAATTCCCAGATCAAAAGAAGCAAAACCCTGTGGAATCAATTCAATCTTATTACTTCCAAAAATATTTTCGAACATTTTATTTTTGATCGTAATCGCCGGAATCAGACCTTTTTTCTTGGCATCTGTCTGATCTTTTCTTCTTCCAAGATCATTCAGAAGCGATTTTTCTTCGTAATAGGCACGAAGATTGTTTTGCATGACGTAATTCTTATATTCCTCGAAGGTCATCGCAATAGGTGCACCTACAACAGAGTTTCCGATTTTCGGATATAAGTAATACATTCCGGTTTTGATGTCATAAAACGCATCGTAACGGATAGGATCTGCTAAACTGAAATCTTTTCTGACACTGATTAAGCTGTCAGCAGGTTTTTCCTGCGCAAATATATTGGCATAACCTGCAAAAAAAATGAAAAGTAGGGTTAATTTATAAAGGTAAATATTTTTCTTCACTTATATTCTTTTAAGAAACCGATGATAAACCATCATCAATTGTTAAATATTTTTTAAAATCTCTTTCACTAATTCTTCTACTGAAAAGTGAGGGTTTTGCTTCAAAATTCTGTCTGCGATTTTCTCGCTGATTCTTTTTGAGATGCCCAAAACTTCTAATGCTGATAACGCTTCATTTTTGATTTTATTGTTTGCAATATCAGAAAGTTTTTCTTCGGAATGCCCGAATATGCCGACCTTATCCCGAAGATCAACTATGATTCTTTCAGCCGTTTTGGCACCTATTCCTTTTACTTTCTGAATCAGTCCGCTGTTACCAGAAAGTATCGCATTGGCAGCCTCTGCTAAGCTGAGCGAAGATAGCAATATTAACGCAGAAACGGGTCCTACTCCATTAACACTAATTAACAGGTTGAACATTTCTTTTTCCTGCTTGGTAAAAAAGCCGAATAACAGATGTGCATCCTCTCTTATGATCTGCTGTATATATAACAGGACATCTGATCCTTGTTTTAGATTTTGTGAGGTCTGCAGACTTATCCCGACGTAATATCCTACTCCATTTACATCTACCACAGCAAAAGTCGGTGTGAGCTCCTGAACAATTCCTTTTAGAGAATAAATCATTAAAATTAAAAATTAGACTTTTGCGAAGATATAAATTAACTTAAAAATAAAAGCCATTTTTATAAGTTAAAATGGCTTTTACAGGTCATTGTTTAATTATTTCAACAGTCTATTTAGTATTTTTAATAGGAATATAATAAATGTACAAACTAATTTGAGTCGAATCTTTCAAAATACTCTTTTAAGTCATTATAGATTTCTTCCGCTTTTTTATCGCCTGCTTTGGCAAGACGTTTTACATTCTCAAAATAAGCTAAAGACTGCCTGTACATACTTTCGCTTAAAATTAAATGTATATCTTCCAACTGTTGGTTTAAAGCACAAATGCTATTTTTAAATTCTTTTAACATTCTTAGATCTTCATCCGATTTATTGGGATTAGCTTTTATTTCGTCTATGGCTTCTCCAATTATTAGTAGATTTTCCTTAACAGTAACCAAGACTTCAGGAGGCATACTTCTTATCAACTTAAGATTTTTCTGAAATTTATCTTCAAATTGCTTTGTAAACTTGTCATCGTAATTCATCACTGTTTTTTTATATAAAGGTAAATTATTTATTAAAAGAAAAAGCCATCTTAACTTAATAAAATGGCTTTTTAGTTATTATATATACAATTATTATTTCTTATCCTTCATCTGCGCATCCAAAACCGCAATCGTTGCAAGATTGACAATTTCATCTACACTTGATCTCATCTGCAGAACATGAACCGGCTGATCCAGCCCCATCAGAATAGGGCCAATGGTTTGTGCAGCTTTCATTCCTCTGATGATTTTGTAAGAAAGATTAGCACTTTCAAGATTTGGAAAAACCAAAACATTGGCAGGGTTGGTTCCCAGCTTTGAGAAAGGATAATCCGCAAGATGATCGCTGTTTAATGCAAAGTCCGGCTGGATCTCACCGTCTACAATCATTTTCGGATATTTCTCGTGCAGGATTTTAACCGCCGCTGCTACTTTTTTAGAAGTATCTGCTTTTGCCGAGAAATTCTCAAATCCTAACATGGCCAGTCTTGGTTCGATAGCGAAAGATCTCACCGTATATTCTGCCATTCTTGCAATCTCAACAAGATCTTCGGCTGTTGGATTTTTGTTAATCGATGTATCTGCAAAGAACAAAGGTTTTTTCTCTGTAAGGATCATCATCATTGCCGCAACTTTATTTACGCCCGGTTTTTTATCAATGATTTCCAAAATTGGCTTCAGAACTGATGCATAACTTTTTGAGAAGCCAACGATTAGTGCATCGGTGTCACCGTGTTCCAGCATCAGCGGTCCGAAATAATCACGCTGTCTTACGTGGCGTTTTGCTTTATATTCGTTGATACCTTTTCTGTTGCGTTTATCCCAAAGTGTTTTTCTATATTTTTTTCGGGTTTCTTTATTTTCGTCATCATTAGGATCAATGATTGGGATATCCAGCGTAATGCCATATTCTTCCATTTTTTCTTTGATGAGCCTTTTGCTACCTAAAAGACTTGGATAAGCAATGCCTTCTTCCTGAAGAATCTGTGCGGCCTTCAAAATGTTATACTCTTCACCGTTGCCCAGCGTAACTCTTTTCGGATTGGCTTTTGCGCGGTTCTGCATCATTCTCACCAGCTTTTCATCCCGTCCCATTCTGTCCAGAAGCTGATTTTCGTAATCTTCAAAGTTTTCTATTGATTTTCCGGCAATTCCGCTTTCCATTGCGGCTTTAGCAACAGCAATTGAAACTTTGGTAATCAATCGGTTGTCAAAAGGTTTCGGGATAAAATAGTCTTTACCAAAGCTGATATCTCGCACATTGTAAGCCAGCTTTACCATTTCCGGCACAGGCTCTTTTGCAATCTCTGCCAAGGCATGAACAGCAGCCAGCTTCATGGCTTCATTAATTCCTTTTGCCTGAACATCCAAAGCACCTCTGAATATATAAGGAAAACCGAGCACATTGTT
>JAEXJU010000099.1 GCA_023448955.1 Bacteroidota bacterium | reverse complement strand
TTTTCAAAAATACAACCACCTGGACTGGTATGTGGAATGATAATAATGCCGATATTTTTAATTCTCGCTCTAACATATTTGCTGCTGAAAATCTAAACGCACCGACATTTAATTTCACAAACTCATTAAGCTCCATTTTACCTTGGAAAGACAAATTATTTAATGTGATGAGTTATGTAAGTATTCAGAATGACAGGCAAACACTTTTTTCAACTCCAGGTCTGTATTCTCCAGTAAAAAACTCAAGTATTTATAATTCTCTGGAGCAATATTTATCCATCAAAAGCGTTAACACAACCCATTCTGCATCAGTCGGTTTCAGTTACAGAAAATGGACTTTTACGCCTGAGGCCGGAATCAATGTCAATTTTAATTCTATGAGATCATATTTAAGCGGGATGAATGGAAATCAATCAACTTTATTTGACTTAAACTATCAGAATAACTTAGAATGGAATGAGGTTCAACCATATACTCAAGTAGGATTGAATTATAAATCGCAAAATCTGAACTTAAACATCACTTTACCTGTAAATTTTTATGCTATAGATTATAATGACAATCTGAGAGGTACGGGTAAAACAATCAGCAAAACACGCTTTGAACCTAATTTGTTTGCGAGCTACGATTTTGCATCTTTCTTCAAATTGTGGGCGTTTGGAAGTATTAACAACAATTTTGGAAATTTTGGTGATGTGTATGAAGGAAACATACTTACAAATCCTGCATTTGTACAGTTAAAAAACAGTCCTATTCCGGCTAATACATCCAGAAATGCGAGCACAAGATTAGAATACAGAAATCCTTTGAATAACTTATTCTTCAATGTAAGTTACAGAATTGGCAACAATACCAGCAACCTGGTTACAAATAGAATCATTGATGAGCAAACAGGTAATACATCAATCATTGTGGAAGAAAATGATAATACGTCTAAATCCAACAGCCAAAGAGCAGAAATAGGAAAATATTTTCCAAAGTTTAAAACCAACTTCTCGGTTAATTTTACAAACAGCAACAGTACCAATTACAGTAAAGTCAATAATGTTTTCTTTGCTACTAAAAATGAATCGCAGGCCTTCGGACTGAAATTTAATAATACATATTTCAGCTGGCTAAGTGTAGATTATAATTTGAGTATGAACTGGAGAAAAAGTACAGACACTTCCTCAAACTTAACTAACAAAAATGGTGGTTGGAATCATAATCTCGCTACATATATCTATCCGTCTGACAATCATACTTTTGGTTTTATCTGGGATGACATCACTACAAATCTTGAAAATGAAAGCTACAGAAATTCTTTCTTTGACCTTTCTTATCAATACACTTGGGTGAAAAGGAAAATAGATTTTGAAATTAAATGGTTGAATATAGGAAACAAGAAAATCTATGAAACTGTACTTGTAGATTCTCAGAACAACTCTGTTACCAGAAATACCTTTAAAATCCGCCCAAGCCAGTTTATGTTCACCGTAAAATTCAATTTCAAATAACACTATTTTATAATTGCAAAAGGCAGTTCATCTTTTGTCTGCCTTTTTATTTTGCTTAATTTTAAATCACTAATTTTTTAGTTATCATCAACTTTCTTAAATACTATTATGAAAAAAACAATTTTTATTTTATTACTTCTCATCAGCACCTTTTCATTGGCGCAGGGAACAAGAATTATTTACGAATATAAGTTCGCTTCTAGTCTGGAAAAGAAAGATTCTCTGGAAACAGAGCTGATGTATCTTGACATCAAAAAAAACGGAAGCGAGTTCTACAGCAGACAAAAATTTGTGAGTGACTCTACAAGAGACGCCTACTTTAAAAAGCAAATCCAGATGGGCTCTACCAACTTCAATTACCGTGGCGGAAACACCGGAAAAGTTGGATTTTCTGTTTCAAAAACCTATCCGGATTTCGCAGTGGTGTTGCACACAGGAATCGGAAATTCCAGATTTTCCGTAAAAAACGAAAACCCGGTGGTATGGAAAATATTACCGGACAAGAAAAAAGTTGGACAATTTGAAGTTCAGAAAGCAACAGCAGACTTTGGCGGCAGATCCTGGACGGCCTGGTTCTCGCAGGATTTCCCGTTTCAGGACGGACCATACAAATTCTACGGTTTGCCTGGGTTAATTTTGGAACTAGATGATGCCAGCGGTACACAAAGCTTTAAATTCTTGGGAAGCAAAAAATTTGATGAAGTGGTGAAAATTGAAAAAGAAGATATCGGGAGCACAAGGGGCGGAATGGTGGTTAAAACCTTCGGCGTTCCAGGCGGAAAAGAAATAGAAGTTTCCGAAGAACAATTCAGAAAACAGTGGAAAGAATATAAAAATGATCCTGTAAAAGATACCCGGCAAATTCTTTCGCAAGGTAATATGAAACTCACACTCAATATTGATGGTAAAATCGTAAGTGATCCTTCAGAAGTACTAAGAGCGATGGAAAAAAACCAAAAAGAAGAGATCAAAAATAATAACAACAAAATCGAACCGGCACTTTACCCGTAATTAAGCATAAAACACTATTTTTATAGTCCTCTTTCGGGAGGACTTTTTTTATTCAATTGATCAGGAAATTATGAATTATTTACCTAAACTTAAAAATATAAAAGCATTTGTTTTCGATGTCGATGGTGTTTTTACAGATGGAAGCGTATATCTTTTGCCGGACAGAAATATGTCCAGAGTAATGAGCGTGCTGGATGGTTATGCCGTTGTACAATGTCTGAAACAAGGTTATAAAATCGGCATTATTACTGGCGGAAATGATCCGATGGTGAAGAACAGAATGGAATATCTTGGCATCAAAGATTATTATGCCAAATCTTCTCATAAAATTACAGATTATGAAGATTTCAAATCCAAATATAGTCTGAAAGATTCTGAGATTCTGATGATGGGTGACGATATTCCGGATATCGGGATTATGAAGCTGGCCGAGATTTCTGCCTGTCCTGCCAATGCAGTTCCGGAAGTCAAAGCGATTTCAGATTATATCTCGCCAGTTTTTGGTGGCAAAGGTGCAGTTCGTGATGTGATAGAACAAGTCATGAAAGTCCAGGGAAAATGGAATCTGGACGAAGAAACAAGATCTGCTTAATTAATTGATAATGAAACGATTTATCATTCTATTTGACCATTGGAAAAATTGAAATAACCAAATGAAATTATTATTAGCATCTAACTCACCCAGACGAAAAGAATTACTTACACAACTAGGATATGAATTTCAGGTTGTAAAAACTGATACAGATGAGTCATATCCTCCGGATCTTTTACCACATCAAATTGCAGAATATATCTCCAGAAAAAAAGCAGAAACAGTACAATTAAATCCCGGTCAGATCCTGCTGACAGCAGACACCATCGTTGCTCTAAAAGAAAACATTCTTTTGAAACCGGAATCAGAAGCTGAAGCATTTGAAATGATAAAGAATCTTTCAGAAAAAATGCATCAGGTTTACACAGCCTTCACTATAAAAACTACTGATTATCAAATAAGCAAAACAAGCAAATCAAATGTTGAGTTTTCAGAAATAAGCGATAGTGAAATAGATTATTACATCAAAAACTTCAAACCTTTTGATAAGGCCGGATCATACGGAATACAGGAATGGATAGGAATGGCGAAGATCAAAAACATTACCGGATCGTTTTATGCTGTGATGGGTTTACCTGCGGATCTGGTGTATGAAGAACTTAGAAATCTCGGCTGTTTTCCTAAGAATTTTTAAAACTCAGAGCTTTAGATAATTTTCCTTGCAAAATTTCGTTATTTTTACAGATTAAACTCCAATTTTCATTTTGAAATAAATAGATGAGAAAATATTTACTAATCATACTTGCCGTATTTTCTGTTGCTGCATGCAATCCCCGAACTAAAAA
>JAEXJU010000054.1 GCA_023448955.1 Bacteroidota bacterium | reverse complement strand
AAGTCGCTGTGCTTCAATAAAAATAGCCGGATTTGGTTTGGATTCCGGGAAATCTTCACCGCTCACCAAATGAGAAAAAAAAGGAAATAAATCAAAACGTCTGAAAACTCTCTCAATTGTAGAATTAGCGGCAGATGAAGCTAATATTAACTGAAAACCCGATGAATAAAGATTTTTAATCAAGTTTTCCACACCATCTAATAATTTCAGAGCAGGATCTTTATCAAACAAACTATAAAATAGGTTTCTTTTTCTTGCGATTAAATCTTCTACATCAGTATCAATCCCGAAAATATCTTTTATCATTTGGTAAACATTCTTGGTCGATTTTCCTGTAAATTTTGAAAATAAATCAGCGTCCACTTCAATATTCAATTCTTTAAAATGCTGATAATAAGCTTTTTTATGAAGCGGTTCCGTATCTACAATCACGCCGTCCATATCAAAAATAACCGTGTTTTTCATAAGCCCTTTTTCATTAATTCGTTGCAAAAATAGGGATTATGTTTGGAATGCTGAATGTGAAAGCAAAGTCAGCTGAGATTTATGATCTTATTATAATAATTTATGATGCGCAAAGGCGCTTCGCTCATTGAAGAAATACAAAAAAAATTTGTACTGAAAGATTATTTAAAATTCAATTTGATAATTCTATCTTTTCCGGCTAAGATTAATACATCATGATTCAGCCATTCACAGGTATAAAGATTTTTTTCATCGGAGATTTTCGTCCAGGTTTTTCCATAATCGGATGAGAAACTGATGTGCTGATCTCCAACAGCAACGATCTCTTTACCTTTAGTTTTTGGACGGAATTTTACGCAAGTCATATAACCCGCATTTTGTCCACTAGCCTGGATTTTCCAGGTTTGTCCGCCGTCATTGGTTGTTGCGATATTGTTGATATTATCAGCTTGTTTGGTGTAATCGCCGCCGACTGCTATCCCGAAATTTTTATCATAAAAGTCAATGGAATAAATACCTTGTGAAGAAGTTCCCTGAATGAATGGAGTTTCGAAAACCTGCCAGTTACAATCCTTGTTCTTCATCCTGTAGATTCTGGATTTTGAACCTCCAGTGGCAATCCAGATAAAATTTCCAGCAGTAGCAATATTGGTATTACTTGCAGCAAAAGCCGCTTCGCCTTTTTCTAAATATGGAAAATCTTTACAATCATTGCAGTGAATCCATTTTAAACCACCATTTCGGGTTTGAGAGATATTTAATCTTTGATTTTCTGACGGGTCACTAAATGCTAATCCAAAATTATTATCTGTAAATTTCATAGCATCATAAAAAGCCGTCGAATCATTATCATTAAAAACGACGTTGAAGTCTAACGTTTTTTTATCAATTTGGAAAAAATAAGCGGGACTTTCTATATTGATGGTGTAAAAATATTGATTGTTTTGAGCCAGAGTTCGAAATTGAAGAGATTTCTGAGAAAAGCTAATTTGTTTTTTATCATTGACATTCATTAAATCGACATATCCAAATTTAGAATCCGTTCCAGCATACCAGACTTTTCCATCCCAGAGTTGAATAGCTCGGATGCTGATTTTATCTGTCAATAAAGTTTCTGTTGTAAAACGCTGACTCAAAAAAAATGCTGAAGCAAAAATAAAAGCAAAAAGTATCAGTCTATTCATTCTATAAATCTACTAAAACTTTAACAAACAAAAAGCTATTTTTTCATTGTCCAGATTGCACCATTTTTAATTACACTTTTTTGAAGAAGACCCTGATGAACTTTCTGATCCAAATAATTTTCTACTTCGTTTCTTGACATTCCGCTAAGCTCAGAAAATTCTTTAGCTGTGAGCGAAGAATATTTTGTAAATATTGAAATCCAATCTTTTTTAAAGTCTGATTTAGTTGCATCAGGAAATACATCCATCAGAGCATTTTCGAAAACATTGTAAGGCTTTGAACCGTACACCATCACCTTTTCACCATTACTGTTTGTAAAAAACATAGTTGGAAAGCCTCTAACTCCAAGTTCTTTTGATGTTTTGAGATCTTCATCAAAAAGTTCTTTCGCCTTTCCTTCATAATCAGATTTTAGTTGTGCAAGATCTAAAGAAGCTTTTTCAGCGGCTTTTTCAATATTATCCCATTTCGTGATATTCTTTTTTTGCAGGAAAACCATTTCGCGAATTTCCCGCAAAAAGACAATCGCTTTATCTACATTTTGTATCTGAGCAGCTTTGAATGCAATACTTGGCGGATAAGAAGATGAAAGAGGATCTTCCAGCCACACGTCGCCGTCAATAGGCATATCGTAATATGAGCTTACTTCATCCCAATGGTGAGCAACATCCGAAGGTTTGCTTATTCCTCCGCTATTGTAACTCCAGTCCGGCAAAAGCCCACCCATTCTATATTCGATTTCTAAAATATTGCCGTATTCCAATTTTAGTTTTCTAAGTTGTGGCTCAATTCCCCAGCAGGACGAACAGATCGGATCGGTATAATAAATAATCTTTACAGGTTTGATTTGAGATTTTATTTCGGATTCATTTCCTGAAGGAGTTGTATTGACTGGCATCTCACAGATTCCTGTTTCAGGGTTACATAATAAAGGATTTTGGTCTTTCATAATTTCTTTGTTTTGTGCAAAATTTGAGTTACCGAATATAATTAGCAATATTATTGATAATGATCTCATCTTTAAAAACTACAGTCGTGGTATTTTTATATTTTTGTACAAAATTGGCTTGTTAATTTCACATTGGCAATAAGTCAAAAAATAGTGACTATAAAAAAATACAAATGGAAAATGAAACATGTCCTGCGCAGGTACTTTTAAAAACGCTTTCGGGAAAATGGAAACCTGAAATTTTCCGTCTTGCCACTGAAGCTCCGCTGCGTTTCAGCACTTTACAAAGACAAATCATAGGTTCTAACAAACAGACTTTATCCGCAGCTTTGAGAGATCTGGAAGAAGTTGGTCTTTTAGAGAAAAAGACTATTCGTTTAAAGCCATTGCATATAGAATATATACTGACTCAAAAAGGCGAATCACTAGTTCCTGTTTTGAAACAGTTGGAAAATTTAGGCTGATTATTCTTACAAAGATCTTTACATTCCTACAAATAAAAAACCGCAATACAGATTGCGGTTTTTTTTCTTAATATTTTATTATTTATTATCGATATCAATATCAACATCTTCCAAAGGTTCTTGTTCTGCTTTGAACGTTTCTCCAAAACCTCCATTCTGAAGCTTGGAATTTCTTTTACTGTAAAGGAAATATATAAAGAATCCAATTAGCAGCCAAGCCATAGAATACATCTGAGCTTCTTTACTTAGGTTAATAATAAGGTAAATGTTGATCGCAATTCCTAATACGGCAATAACAGGCAAAGCAGGAACTTTGAAGTTTCTCTGTAAATTAGGTTCTTTTACTCTCAATACCCAAACTGCAACACATACCATTGTAAAAGCAAATAAAGTCCCGAAACTTGTCATATGTGCAAGATCATTAATCGGAGTAAATGATGCTACCACAGAAATAACAGCACCCAAAATTACAAGATTTTTGGATGGAACACCAGTTAGAGGATTTACTTTTGCAAACGTTTTGGGAATCAGACCATCTTTTGACATCCCAAGGAAAATTCTGGATTGTCCCATAATCATTACCATTAAAACAGAAATAAGACCCACTGTAGCAGCAATTGTAATGATGTAACCTGCCCAGGCTTGTCCAGCTATATCAAAAGCATAAGCCACAGGAGCTTTAATAGCATCCGGATATTTTCCTAAAGGATTAAAATCTGTATAATGCATCATCCCTGTAAGAACAAGTGACACTAAAATATACAACAATGTACAGATAATAAGTGATGCAATAATGGCAAATGGCACATCTTTCTTAGGATTTATAGCCTCACCTGCCTGTGTAGAAACAGCATCAAAACCAACATATGCAAAGAAAATCGCAGACGCTCCGGCTACAACTCCAGCATATCCATATGCAGGGTGAGAAACACCATTTTCTGTAATAGTTGTTGGCTCAGGTATAAAAGGCGTCCAGTTTTCTGGATTGATGAAGAAAACTCCGGCTATAATTACAAAAATAATTGCGGAAACTTTTAGCATTACGATCAGGTTATTAGCCTTTGCAGCACCTTTCGTACCTCTTAATAAAATGCCTATTACCAGCCATACAATAAGAAAAGCAGGAAGATTCATAGAAAATCCGGTATTGCCGGCAGCAATATACGTTTGTGGATCCGTTGTGAGCCAAGCTGGCATGTGCAGGCCAAACATTTTAAGCAATTTGCCAAAATAACCCGACCACGAAACCGCAACTGTCATAGAACCCATCGCATACTCCAGAATCAGTCCCCAACCGATAATCCAGGCGAATATTTCGCCAACAGTTCCGTAAGCATAAGCGTAAGCAGAACCTTCAACAGGAAGAATTGATGCAAACTCGGCATAGCAAAGTGCTGCAAAAACACAGGCAATACCTGCAATTACAAATGAAAGTGCCAATGCAGGACCAGCATTATAATATGCGCCTGTCCCTGTTAATACAAAAATACCACCGCCGATGATAGCTCCGATCCCGATAGCTGTTAAACTCCATTTTCCCAATACACGCTTAAGCTGACTCTTTTTGATATCCGCTTCATAAGCTTCCATTGGCTTTTTAATCCAAATATTTGACATAGTTTGTAAATTTTTTACCCGACAAAACCGGGTCACTTTTCTATTATTTATATATTTTGAATTACGAAAATATTAAAAAATTGCTTTCATTAACTTTTTTTAACTATTTAATTTCACTTTTATACGATATTTAACAATAACAGAAGAGTTTATAACGATTAAAGATTATCTTTGATGATATGAATTTCTTCGAATCACTTACAGCGCAGTACAGCTCATACGAAACATATCTCATTGTATTAGAATCTATTGCTGTAATTTTCGGATTATTTAGTGTTTATTTTTCTATCAAAAAAAACATCTGGGTATATCCTACAGGAATTGTCTCTACAGTCATTTTTATTTATATAATGTTGGTTTTCGGGCTTTTGGGAGATATGTTGATTAATGTTTATTATACTGTGATGAGTATCTACGGCTGGATACTTTGGTCCAGACATTCCGAGGATCATATTCATGTAGAAGTAAAAAAAGCAAGTTCAAAGGATTGGAAAATTGGTAGCATACTATTTTTTGCCAGCTTAATCTTTGTAGGAATGGTTTATTACTACAAACCTTTTATTGATAATCACTTCTCCATGGAAGGAGTAAAGCTCGGACTTTATCATTTAGATTGGGCTAATTACACGGACATCATCACTTCTTCCATGTTTCTGGTCGGGATGTATTTTATGGCAAAGCGGAATATAGAAAACTGGTTATTCTGGATTGCTGCAGATTTGGTTTGTGTTCCGATGATGCAATACAAAGGCCTCACTCTTACAGCTTTGCAATACCTGGTTTTTACCGTAATGGCAGTTATCGGCTACTTGGAGTGGAAGAAAAACTTAGTTAAGTCCAGATAACTTTTCAGAATATTCCTTCGCAAAAAGCGTTTTGTCTTCTTGAAGTTTTTCGATAGTGGAAGGCAGTATATAATGAAAAATATACTGATTATCATCATTCAGAAACACAATTTCCTTTTCCTTACCATCTATCATAGATGCAAAAACATCCCACATAGACTGATCTCTCAATTTAAGTAATTCAAAAAAATCTGTCGCTTTTATTGTAATATTTTTCATTTTTTAAATCTTTTAGAAAATGTAAAAAGGTGAAAAGTAAAATTTTATTATGGCTAATATTTGTTTTTAATATTTACTTTATACTTCTCACATCTTACTTCTCATTTCTCAGACATCTTTTATAAAATCTTCGTATTCATAATAAAACCTTTCAAAACCATCCATTTTCTCGACAAAAAATTCGAAAATATCCGGCCAGGTTTGCTTGTTGAAAATGCTTACACTAGATTTCTCAACCCAAATTCTACTTATCACTTTTCCGTTTTCCAAAGCATAAAACTCATCTTTGGTAAAATCGCCTACAAAATCTTCCAGAATGGATTCCAAAGACCAGATTTTTTCATAATAGGCATTTCGGAACAGCTCATCTTTCATCTCGATGTCCAGCGAGACCTCAGCTTTTTTGTTATCTGCATAGAATTTGAATGAAAAATCCTTGATTTTGGTATCATACAACAGCCA
>JAEXJU010000019.1 GCA_023448955.1 Bacteroidota bacterium | reverse complement strand
TCCTGGTAATTTCAGCTGCAACTTTCCATACATCCGGCAACAAAGATGTTGCTGATATCAATGATGCCTATAAACTGCTTTCGCCATTATTGGGGACAACTTTGGCAAGCATTTTTTTCGGAGTAGCATTATTGGCATCCGGACAAAATTCCACAGTTACAGGAACTCTAGCAGGGCAGATAGTAATGGAAGGTTTTCTGAATATCCGCCTGAAACCGTGGGTGAGAAGATTAATTACAAGATTAATTGCCATTATTCCGGCGCTTATTATTTCTATTCTTTACGGTGAGAGAGGAACTGCAGATTTACTTGTGTTCAGTCAGGTTGTACTTTCTATGCAATTGAGCTTTGCGGTAGTTCCTTTGGTAATGTTTACCGGAAGCAAAGCAAAAATGGGACAGTTTGCCAATAAGCCTTGGCTTAAAACCCTTGCCTGGACAATCAGCGGAATTATTATTGTTCTGAATCTTTATCTTTTAAAAGAAACTATTTTTCCATAAATAAAAAGACCGAATCATTGATCCGGTCTTTTTTATGTTGATCTTGAATAATCAAAACAATTATCCCAATTTCTTGGAATCTGCCACGAACTGTGCCAATCCTGAATCTGTAAGCGGATGCTTAAGAAGGTTAAGGATAGACGGCAGTGGAGAAGTGATGACATCTGCGCCAATCTTTGCACAGTTGATGATATGCATAGGACTTCTGATGGAAGCTGCCAGAATTTCTGTGTCAAACATATAATTGTCATAAATTACTCTGATTTCTTCAATCAGGTTTAGGCCATCAACAGAAATATCATCCAGTCTTCCTAAAAAAGGAGAAACATAGGTTGCTCCGGCTTTTGCAGCCAAAAGTGCCTGTCCTGCTGAGAAAATCAACGTACAGTTGGTTTTGATACCTTTATCTGAAAAATATTTTAGGGCTTTTACACCATCTTTAATCATTGGGATTTTTACCACGATTCTTTCGTGAAGCGCAGCTAACTCATCGCCTTCTTTGATCATCTCTTCGTACATCGTAGAAAGAACTTCAGCGGAAACATCGCCATCGGAAATATTGCAGATATCAACATAATGTTTGTTGATAGCTTCTTTACCAGAAATACCTTCTTTTGCCATCAATGAAGGGTTTGTAGTAACACCATCCAGAATTCCCAGATCCTGAGCTTCTCTGATCTGACCCAGATTGGCTGTATCAATGAAAAATTTCATATATAGATTTTTATTTGTTTTAATTTTCGCAAATATACATTTTTAGTTTGCTTTGAGAAAATGCAAAAAAAAAGAAGTCCGAAGACTTCCTTTTTTTACTACTTCATCGCAGTTTCTTTTGCTTTGAATTCGTTATACTTAGCAGTATTCTGTGTGGTCATATACATACCTTTCAGAAGGCTTACTACTTCTTTGTTATTAGGATCGTTAGCATATAATTTTTCAGCGTAAGGCAAAGCTTTCTGGAATCTTGCTCTCCTCTGTTCCAAAACCTTATTAGCTTCATCAATTTTGCCGGCTTTCTTAAGATCCCTATATTGATTGATAGATGTTTCATCTTCGCCGATAATTGCAAAAACAAGATTGTTCAGTGCATTTGGAAACTTAGGGTCAAGATCAACAAGTTTTTTAAAAGTCGATTCTGCATCAGCCTGCTTAGAAGGATCTTTGCTTAGCATCACCCCAAGATTGTAAAGACTTTCTTTGTCGTTAGGATTTGCCGCAATTTTAGCATTCAAGTTTTTGATAAACTCATCAGTTTTACCGGATTTGAAAAAGGCATTACCCTGAGTTTGGGAAAGAGATTGATTTTTAGGGAATTTCTTCAGCCCTTCTTCAGCAATTTTAGCAGCCTCTTCATATTTTTGTTGTTCATAAAGTAACGATGCTGTTACTTCATAAAGTTCTTCTTGTTTGCTAGGCGTTTTTTCTACTTTAAAATCTGAATAGCCAGCCTGAGCTTTTTTGTAAAGATCAAAAGCAGCTTTGTCCAGATTTTCTACTTGTCCGGTTTTAGTATTTTTAGCTGTGTAAACAGTTTCTTCACCAGTGTAATTAGCTTTGATTAATGATGCTAAAATATCAGCTGCTTTACCTTTGTTTTCAGCTGACTGAGCATAAGCAATTCCCGCATAGTAAAGAAAGTTCTTATTGTCCTGGCCTGCAGCTTTGAACAAATAATAAGTCTCTGCAAATTTTTCTCCCGCTACATTAAAATTCTTACTGTTATATGCGTTAGTAGCTGCTTCATTGGCTTTTCTAAGCAAAGGATCGATTGATTCTCTCAATTTTTCTGTTAATGAAGGAGCATATTTTTCCTGTTTTAGGGATAAACCATTTCCAAATTTATCAGCAGATTCTTTTCCTACAAAATAAACTTTATTTTTATCAGCATCTTTACCTGAGTAGATGTCTTCTGAGCCCAAAGATGTTATCTTAGAAAGATATTCTGCACCTTCGGTATTTTTTCCAGATTTTAATAGAGATAGACCTTTGGCGTAATAATATTGTTCCAAAACAGAAGGTTCAAGAAGATATGTCTTTTCACCAAACATTCCTTCAGCTTTCGATAGTTCTGAATTAGCAGCTGAAAGATCTCCTGAATCTACTGCTTTTACAGCGTTAGCAATTTCTTTTTTCTGTGCGAAAGCGATAGTCGCAGTAAGCATTGCTAAACTTAAAATTAACTTTTTCATTTATTATACTTTATAATTTATTCGTTATCTTCTGAGTCATTATCATTTTCTTCCGCTTCTCCATCTTCAATTTTTCTCAGTTCATCTTTGTCTCCAAGATTGATCTGATTATCTCCGGTCTGTGGCTTCTCTTTAAATTCCGGGTTATTGCTGTCATTTTCTGCACCTTCTTCATTTTCTTCTTCTTCCACATCTTTGTCCATTTCAACTTTGGCGATTGCTGCAATTTCGTCATTACCTTTCAGGTTAATTACTTTCACACCCTGCGTATTTCTTCCCATCACTCTCAGGTCTGCAGTGTTCATTCTGATAGCAACACCGGATTTGTTGATAATCATTAATCCGTCTTCATCGGTCACACTCTGGATAGCAATCAGATTACCTGTTTTTTCCGTAATGTTCAAGGTAATGACTCCTTTTCCGCCTCTGTTAGTAACTCTGTAATCTTCAACAGCGGTACGCTTTCCATAACCTTTTTCGGATACAACCAGTACAGTATCATTCTCCAGATCATTAACAACAATCATTCCTATTACCTCATCATTATCTTCAAGAGAAATACCTCTAACACCGATTGAACTTCTGCCGACTGCTCTTGCTTTTTCCTCAGGGAAGCGGATACATTTACCATTTTTGGTGGCAATCATTATTTCGGAGTTTCCGTCTGTTAATCTTGCGCCTAATAAAGCATCATTATCTCGGATTTCGATGGCATTCACACCATTGGTTCTCGGTCTGGAGTAAGCTTCCAAAGATGTTTTTTTGATGGTACCGTTTTTGGTAATCATCACCACATTCATCTGATTGATATATTCCTGATTTTTAAGATCTTTCGTTCTAATGTAAGCTTTGATCTTATCATCCGGTTCGATGTTTATCAGATTCTGAACAGCTCTTCCTTTTGCAGTCTTAGAGCCCTCCGGAACTTCGAAAACCCTCAGCCAGAAACATTTACCTTTTTCTGTGAAGAATAGTAAATACTCGTGGTTGGTAGCGGTTACGATATATTCAAGGAAATCTTCATCTCTTGTAGTTGCGCCTCTGTTTCCAACGCCACCTCTGGATTGAACTTTATATTCTGATAGTAAAGTTCTTTTGATATAACCGGCGTGAGAAATTGTTAATACAACTTTTTCATCAGGGATAATATCTTCGATGGACATTTCTCCGCCGGAATAATCGATTTCTGAGCGTCTTTCATCACCATATTTTTCCTTGATTTCCAGCAATTCATCTTTGATGATCTGGTAACGTCTTGGCTCGTTAGAAAGAATGTCTTCAAGATCTTTAATTAAGGCCATGATTTCCTCGTATTCTGCACGGATTTTATCGAGCTCCATTCCTGTCAGACGCGCTAATCTCAGATCAAGAATAGCCTGTGCCTGAATTTCCGACAACTCAAACTCAGAAATCAATCCTTCTTTTGCAGCCTGCGGATTGGCGCTGTGACGAATAATCGCTATAGCTCTGTCCAGAGAATCCTGTGTACCGATAACCTTCATAAAGCCTTCAAGAATATGTGCTCTTTCTTTGGCCTTTCTGAGTTCATATTCTGTTCTTCTAATGATCACTTCGTGTCTGTGCTCTACAAAATGATGAATCAGATTTTTTAAATTTAACTGCTCAGGTCTTCCTTTAACCAATGCAATGTTATTAACTGAAAACGAAGTTTGTAAAGAAGTGTATTTGTATAAAAGATTTAATACGACATTTGGAATAGCATCATTTTTTAGTTCATAAACAATACGAAGACCTTTTCTGTCGGACTCGTCACGGATTTCATAGATTCCGGTAATTTTTTCATCTTTTACAAGTTCTGCAGTTCTGGCAATCATCTCGGCTTTATTTACCTGATAAGGCACTTCCGTTACAATGATTGCATTTCTGTTTCCAATTTCCTCGAAATTGACTTTGGCTCTCAGAACAATACGTCCTCTTCCGGTGTGAAATGCGTCACGAACGCCATCGTAACCATAAATGATTCCACCAGTTGGGAAATCTGGTGCGATGATGTGTTTCATAAGGTCATCAATAGAGATTTCCTTGTCATCTATATATGCACAGATCGCGTCGATACTTTCCGTTAGATTATGTGGCGCCATATTGGTTGCCATTCCGACAGCGATTCCGGAAGTACCATTTACTAAGAGATTTGGTATTCTTGTTGGAAGTACTGTTGGTTCTGTTAAACTATCGTCAAAGTTATTTTGAAAATCTACAGTTTCTTTATCAAGATCAGCAAGGATTTCGTCGGATATTTTTTTAAGTCTTGCTTCGGTGTAACGCATTGCTGCAGGCGGGTCACCATCCATAGAACCGAAGTTTCCCTGCCCATCTACCTGCTCGTATCGCAAGCTCCAAGGTTGTGCCATTCTCACCATTGCATCATAAACCGAGCTATCTCCGTGAGGGTGATACTTACCCAAAACATCTCCAACGATTCTGGCAGATTTCAAATGTTTTCTGTTAGAAAATACATTAAGACCATACATACCGTACAGAACACGTCTGTGAACAGGCTTCAGTCCGTCTCTTACATCCGGCAACGCTCTTGAAACAATGACCGACATCGAATAATCGATGTAAGAGGTTTTCATTTCGTCAACAATGTTGATCGGTATTAACCTTTCTCCTTCCTTTTGCATAAATATTTTTAATTATTTGTAAATCAGAAGAATATACAAGCTTCTGATCCATTGGGTTTTTCTGTTTTTTGTAACGGGCTAATTTACAAAAAAAATACGATTTTTGTAGTTTGAATTTATCAACAATAATCCTAAAAAAATTAAATAATGAGCATACTAAGTATTACCTTTCATACCACAGAACATAAAATAGCAGACTGGGACATTTATCTTGAAAGTGAATTGCATCAAATGGTTGAAAATCTAATGGATGTAGATAAATATATATTATCTGATATTCATTCTGAAATGCTGAATGAAGGAAAAAATACCAATCTTTTTCTTTGGTTTGATAATGATGACTTGCGCAGTCAGTTTATGGAAAGTGAACTGGTAAATCTGGAAGAGCGTATAGCTCAAAAATTTGGAAACGATGTCATGGTTTTTCCTACATTTCTTAATCCGAAACAAAAGAGATTCTAGGAAGTTTTGATTCCTATTTATTATATCCCAAATAATTACATTAAATTTGCATCTAAAATTTTGACGAAATATATTAATTTAAAAGTACTCAATACGGAGTACAACAACTACATTTTATGAGTGTACCTCAAGCAATTACAGAGCTGATTACTCTTGCAGACGGCAGAGAAATCACAATTGAAACAGGTAAATTGGCAAAACAAGCCGATGGATCTGTAGTCGTAAAAATGGGCGGAACAATGCTTTTAGCAACTGTTGTAGCCAACAAAGAAGCCAATCCGGGCGTAGATTTTTTACCGTTGACGGTAGATTACAGAGAAAAATTCTATGCAGGTGGTAAAATCCCGGGAAACTTTTTTAGAAGAGAAGCAAGACCATCTGATCAGGAAATCCTTACAATGCGTTTGGTGGACAGAGTTCTTAGACCTTTATTCCCTGAAGATTTCCATGCAGAAGTGCAGGTAATGATTTCATTGATTTCTTATGACGGACAGTCGATTCCGGATGATCTTGCAGGACTGGCTGCATCTTCGGCGATCGCTATTACCGATATTCCTTTCAACGGGCCAATGTCTGAGGTGAGAGTGGTAAGAATCAACGGAGAATTGTCCATCAACCCAAAATTCGAAGATCTTAAAAATTCTGACCTTGATATAATGGTTGGAGCTACGAAGGATTCTATCGTGATGGTGGAAGGCGAGATGAAAGAAATTACGGAAGCAGAAATGCTTGAAGCCATCAATTTTGCTCAGGCTGAAATCAAAAAACAAGTAGAAGCTCAGGAAAGACTGGCTGCTAAAGTTGGAAAATCTTTCCCTAAAAGAGAATATAACCACGAAACTCACGATGAAGCCATCCGTGAAAAAGTGTGGAAAGAAACTTATGATAAAGTTTACGAAGTAGCTAAAACGCCTTCCAGCAAAGAAGAAAGAGCCGAGAAATTTAAGGCTGTGCGTGAAGAATTCTTAGCTCAATATGTAGATAATGCGGAAGAGCTGGAAAGAGTAACGCCTTTCGTAAAGGTTTATTACCACGATGTGGAAAAAGAAGCGATGCGCCAGATGATTTTGAATGATAAAATCCGTCTTGATGGTCGTGATCCTGAAACAATTCGTCCGATCTGGAGCGAAGTAGATTATTTGCCGGGAGCGCACGGTTCTGCAATATTTACAAGAGGAGAGACTCAGTCTCTTACGGCTGTTACGCTTGGATCTGTAAAAGATGCGAATATGGTAGACAGTGTAATGGCAAATTATGATGAGAGATTTTTCCTTCATTATAATTTCCCGCCATTCTCAACAGGTGAAGCAAGACCTTTGAGAGGAACTTCCAGAAGAGAAGTTGGTCACGGAAACCTGGCTCAAAGAGCTTTGGCAAATATGATCCCTGAAGAAAATCCTTATACTATCCGTATCGTTTCAGATATTCTTGAATTCAACGGTTCATCTTCTATGGCGACAGTTTGTGCAGGGACTTTGGCGTTGATGGATGCAGGTGTTCAGATTCACAAACCAGTTTCCGGGATTGCAATGGGATTGGTAACGGATGTTAAGTCTGGAAAATTTACGGTTCTTTCTGATATTTTAGGAGACGAAGATCACCTTGGTGATATGGACTTCAAAGTAACGGGAACTGCAGACGGAATTACAGCTTGCCAGATGGACATCAAAATCCAGGGACTTTCTATGGACATTATGGAGAAAGCGCTTTTACAAGCTAAAGACGGAAGACTTCATATCCTTAACAAAATCACTGAAACCATTGCTGCTCCAAGAGAAGATGTGAAACCTCACGCTCCGAAAATGGTGATGATGGAAATCCCGAAAGATTTCATCGGAGCTGTCATCGGGCCTGGTGGAAAAATTATCCAGCAGATGCAGAAAGATACAGATACCGTTATTGCAATTGAAGAAATTGGAGAAATCGGAAGGATCGAAATCTCCGGTATCAGCAGAGAGAAGATCAATGAAGCTGTTGCGAAAATCAACGAAATTACTTTTGTGCCAGTTGTAGGTGAAGTTTACCAAGGTAAAGTAGTGAAAGTAATGGATTTCGGGGCATTCGTAGCGATTGCTAAAGGTACTGAAGGACTTCTTCACATCTCTGAAATAGAGTGGGCTAGACTTGACAAAGTTCCTTACAAAGAAGGTGATGAAGTGGAGGTGAAATTTATGGGTTATGATGACCGTAAAAAAATGAAACTTTCAAGAAAAGTTCTATTGCCAAGACCACCAAGACCGGAAAAGAAAGAAGGTGAGCAGAGAGGTTCAAGACCTGAAGGGCAGAACAGACAAGACCGTCCTGCAAGACCAGAAGGAAACAGAAGACCGGAAGAAGGGCAAAAGCCAGCCGGAGATGAGAATTCTTCACCAGAAGCTTAAGATTATCTAATCAATCATAGCAAAAACCACCGGATTTTTCGGTGGTTTTTTTGTGGCGTTTGATGAGATTTTGTTGGAAATCTTTCGAGAGCCTCAGGATGACATCTCTAATACTGAATGGATATGTTGCTTATGACTTAAGAATACTATATAAAGTAATGAAAATATACTTTAGAGTGGCGAGAATATGATTTGCAGTAGGGAGAATATGCTCTAAAGTAAGAAGAATATGATTTACAGTGATGACAATATCTTTCGCAGTAGGGATAATATGATTTAAAGTAATGAGAATATACTCTGGAGTAATGAGAATATAGGTTGCAGTCATAAGAATATCATTAATAGTTACAGAAATATTAATCTGTCTAAAAGCATATAAACAACATCCTGACTGGAAACTCAGTCAGGATGTATAATGTTAGGTTTTGAAGCTTAAACCTGTTAGTGTCTGTGGATTTTAGCTTTTTACTACTGTAAATTTTATTGCGGATACTGTCTCAAATTCCGGTGAGGTAGCACCATAAATCGTTTTGACGTATTTTTTAACATTTTGGGCGATGTCATAGAGGCCGGAATCCTTTGCGTAGAGCATCCTGTCTCTATCTGTGAGCTGGATTTTGAGCGCTGCCTCGGTCTGATTGACGGGTTGGGTGGCACTGACCAATGATTCCTGATAGGGGGTGAGGCTGGATAGTTTCAGGTCGTCTTCGTTTGGGGTGTAGTTTGGGATGGTTGCCAGTAACTGTATCAGGATCCCGAAATTCTCTGCCTGCTGGGTGTAGGACTGGCGGGAAGTGGAGATCTGGTTGTTGGTTGATGGTTGCCCGTTGTCGGGGTTTTCTTCTGGTTTTGGTTTTTTGCTGCTTCCCTGGATGGTGTGGTTGAGGGTTTTTGCCTGATTGATGGTGCCTTCCGGGAGACCGAGGATGTCCAGCAGATTGATGATTCTGGTGGCAATGGGTTTTAGGTTTTCGAAGGCGAGCTGGCGCTGAACAATGGCATTTTTTTTAGCGATTCTCTTTTCTTCTACTTCTGCGAGTTTGGCTACGGCTGTAGTGTAGAGTGACTGGAGGTCTGCAATCTGGAGGTTTTTTACCGGCGGGTTATAAAGTGTGTACACGGAAACCTGTTCGATTAGTTTTTGCAGGTTCGCCACATTTCTGGCGTGTCCTATTTCTGAATTACTAGACATACTATTGTGTTTTTATAAATTATTCACTCAAATATAAAATTTATTTTTAAAATTGGTGAATAATTAATAAAATATTTTTTGTTTTTAGATATTATGTTAAATTGGGGAATGGGAAACCCTAGCTGGAGGCTAGGGTTTTTGGGGTTTGTTGGGAGCACGGATTGCAAATCCTCGCTATCGGGGGGATTTTGAAACGCTTACTTTCAATTTAGCACTAAACTTCATTTGAAAACCAAATGTTCATTTTAGCAACGATTCCGCCATTTTCCAAACTGGTTTTAGCAGAAGTTTTTTTAGATTACATCTGAAACTTTATCGTTTAACCAATTTAATGCTATTATTACAGATTGATATTCGTCTGAATCAATGTCTTTGGCGTGTGCATCAATTCTGTGTTTATTAATCAATGTCAAATAAATCTCAAATAGTTGTTTGTCCAAAAACACTTTTTCAAATAAATCCCATTTTTTTGAAATAAATTTTTTGCAGTCATCTAGATACAATTCTTGTGTTCCATCGAATAAATTATCTAAACTAACTACACTTAGCCTAGTATGTCTAGCTGATGATGAATCAATAATTTTAAGAAATTCATTTCTTCCATTTACATTACCGAAATTTAACTTTAGATTTATTTTTATTAATTCTCTTAATTTTAATTCAGCAGTATTTCTCTTTTCAGTTATTACTTTCCATTTTTCTGAAATGCTATTTGGACTTTTAATAATTTTTGATTTGTCTTCTAAATACTGTGATATAACATCAACTTTGATGTATATATTGTCATCCTCTTTCGCAATCAAATTGTAACCTAATAAATGTTGAATCATCAAATCATTTTCAGTTGTACTATTAATAACCTTACTTAATGCTATTTGTTCTAAAAGATGATGTTCAGCAGGATACCAATTTTTTAATACTTGGATAATTAAATCAATATAATCTATAAGTCGTTTATTAAATATTTCTTTCTTTTGTTTATAGTAATATTTTGAAACATTAATAGGTCTTGATTTAGAAATGTCATTGTGAATAAAACTGCATATTTGTCTTATTAAAAATGGATGTCCACCATAATCTTCAGTTAAATATGTGTAGATTTCTTCATCAAAAGTCAAACCCATATAGTTCCCAATTGTTCCAACCATTTCTTTAACTTGTTCTATGTTAAAGAAATTTAAGTATTTTGGAGATATCATTCTATAAATTGGATTATCAAATCCATTTATTTCTCCAGTTTCTATTATTTTAGGATTTACACCACAAATTAGGAAAGAAAATAAATAATTATTTGCTTGATATGTTGATCTGATAGTTTGCCAAAAAGAAATAAAATCTTCGCCGCTCTTCCAATGCTCTGTTGGACTAAGTGAAAAAGTTAAATTTTCAATTTCATCAAAGATTATTAAAATTCTTTTCTTTTCAATCCTTTCATAAATTTTCTTTAAGTCTATAGCAAATGATTTTGAAGCGTTTATTTCTGAATAATCATTTTCAATATCAATATCAAAATTATCTAATGATTTAAGTTTTAATACTATATTCTGAATTAAAAGTTCTAAAGCTTGATACCATCTTCTCTTATGTAAAGATGGATTTTGGCAATCAATTAAAATAGAAAATTCATCTCTAGCTTTCAATTGTCTTTCTAACGCATATAAAACAGAAGTTTTTCCAATTTTTCTTAAACCAAATAAACCTGAATTTTCTCCGGTTCTATATTTGTCATAAAAAAAGTGTACAAATTCATTTCTTCCAAAAAAATATGTGTCATTTTGTAAAGGTGATTCAAAAGAAAATAAATCTCTACCATAAAATTGCTCTTTTAATCTATTCCAAATAGTTTCATTCGTATTATCGTTAAAAAATTCATCGTAATGAAATGGAACAATTATTCGAGATTCAGGCTCTCGCAATGTTAAATCTTTGATTTTATTGTCAATGTTTTTATCATTACTAATTAGTATAAAGCAAAGTTTATCAAGCCTATTATGGTATTCAAACATTAATTTATCTACAAAATCTAAAGTTCTTGTATCAAAGATGGAATATCTTGACATTAAAACAAGAATTTCTTTTTCAAGTCTAAATGCTTCTTGTATTTTTTCAGTTGGTCTAAGAAAAGCAAAAGAATAATCAGATCCTTTAAAATTTTGATATTTCGCAAAAGTTATAAACCATATTTGTTTAAGTTGCCAAATAATATGCTTTTCTGAGCGGTAAAACCCAGCTTTAGTAAGATTAATGTTTCCGTGAATTCCAGGTTGATAAGATGTTGTCATTGCGATATTTGGTTAGAAATTTCTGCTAACGTCCAAATATACGCATTGCGTTAATATAAAATATAATCCATTACATTTATCCCCAAAAAATATAAGATTTCGCATTGAAATTTCTATTTTGCAAAGTAGAGATTGCTTCGCTAACGCTCGCAATGACAATGCTGATTTCCTCGCAATGACAAAAAGGATGTTTGCAAAGTTGAGATTGCTTCGTCACTTCGTTCCTCGCAATGACAGTGCTGAATTCCTCGCAATGACAGTGGTTAATTTCTCGCAATGACATTACCCATTCCCAGCCCTCTGCTTCAAATCATCAGCCCCGCCGGTTTTCCTTGGCTGACCGGATTTGCCTGAGCCGAAGTTATAGGTGTAGGATAAGGTCACCACGCGGGTGTCTCTTCTCACGATGAAGTTTTCTACATAGCCCGAGTAAATGTTTTTCGCTTCCGGATTGCTCTTTAAGAAGATATCGTTAAAAGAGAATTTGAGCGTGCTGTTGTTCTTAAATTTCTTCTGTGCCCCGATATTAACCGACCACATCGGCTTCAGGTACATATAGGCATAGACTTCTCGGGCTTTGTAGTTGCCGGAAAGCTCGGCGTAATAACCATTGCCAATTTTGAAGGAATTGATGCTGTTAAGATCAAATGTGAAATTTCCCTGGTTTTTAATGGCGGTATCTGAAATATTTCCGGTGTAGTTTCCGTAGTAGAAGTTGGCACTGTTGTTCATATCCCACCATTTGGTGACTCTGACCGGCGCAATGAGATTGAGCCCGTAATAGGAAACTGTTGCGAGATTTTCCACAGCCTGCACAATGACAGGATTTCCGTTTTCATAAACCGGCTTCAGTACATCGGTGATGTTGTTCCTGGTTTTGCTGTAGCTGAGGGTTGCAAAATATTTGTTGCTGAAGCTGTAAGTCATCTCATAGCTCATCGTGGTCTGAGGGTTGAGGTCGGGATTTCCGGCCTGGTAGGTGGTGAGATCCAGATAGAACTTGAAAGGATTCAGCTGCTTGTAGGTTGGTCTTGTAATCCTGCGGCTGAAATTGAGCTCCAGGGAATTTTTATCATTGAAGTCATAAGAAAAAACGGCACTCGGGAATAGTTGCGTGTAATGCTTTTTACTGACCTGGCCAGTGGTGATCTGATTGCCTGTGACATTGGTGTTTTCCAGCCTCAGCCCAACATTGACCTTGAACTTTTCCCAGTTTTTGATGAGGTTTCCATACACTGCATTGATGTTTTCTTCATATATAAAATGGTTGCTTTTTGACTCGTCATTGACTAAAATCCCTGAACTAGCATTGAAAAACTGCAGGTCATTGTCGGCTTTCACAAAGCTTGTTTTGACGCCGGTTTCCAGCTTCAGGTCATTGCTGAAAACCTTAGTAAGGTCGGATTTGGCAGAGTAGATGTTCAGGTTGCCGTCCAGATCGCCATTCAGGATGTATGGACTGGCATTTTCGCTGCCGCTGATGTCAAAATTCCTGGTCGTGAATTTCTGCATCGATGTGTTGGAATAGTTGATATAATCGAGATCGGTGGTCAGTTCCGAACCTAAAGAATCGATTTTATATTTGTGATTGACATTGACGGAGACATTTTTCCAATGGTCGCGGTTATTGCTTTTGGTATTGGATGTGCCCGTAGGATTATAATTACTGTCCAGGATCAAAGTTTCATTATTACTGGTGGGATCGAACCTATTGCTTACAAG
>JAEXJU010000017.1 GCA_023448955.1 Bacteroidota bacterium | reverse complement strand
GCATTATTGCCGCTTTATATTATGATTTGATTTAACGTAAAATGTTCAATAACAGAACAAAAATCTGTTGTTACGGATTTGTTGAAAAGATTGATGCGTTGGCAATCATTGCTCTGCGGTTCATTTTCAGGATGTCTCTTACCCATTCTGCAAAGTCTTCTGGCTGAAGAACTTTATCCGGATTACCGTCAGTCAAACCGCCGTTAATACTCATATCCGAAGCTATAGTACTCGGAGTCAGCGTAATCACGCGGATATTTTGTTTTCTCCATTCTGCCATCATCGATTGCGAAAGTGAAACCACTGCTGCTTTGGAAGCGGCATAAGCAGACATATTTGGTCCGCCTTTTAGTCCCGCTGTGGAAGCGACATTAATAACATCGCCCTGACCTTTGTCTTTCAAAAACGGATAAACTGCTTTGGCTGTGTAATAAACCCCGAAAAGATTGGTTTTGATGACTTGTTCCCAAGTCTCAGAAGGCATTTCTTCAATAGAACCAAAATCACCAATTCCTGCATTATTAACCAGAATGTCAATTCCGCCTAATTCATTCGCCAAAGATTCGATTCCGGCTTTTACTTCCAATTCGTTATCGACACTAAAAACTGCGTAAGCTACTTTTACGCCGGTTTGTTTCAATTCATTAACTGCTATTTTGAGATAATTTTCGTTTCTTCCTGTGATTCCAATATTAACGCCTTCGTTTGCTAGAGCCAATGCTACAGCTTTCCCAAGTCCTTTTCCACCACCTGTAATGATGGCATTTTTACCTTTTAAATTCATAATCTGTTTCATTAAATTTCGAGGTGCAAATTTACCAAACGATTGTTTAACAATAGAATAATATATTATGATTTAACACAAGTTTATCATTGAAAAATTCGATTAGATTTAACTGCGTCTGGCTTTATTCCATTCCTATTGATATTATTTCAATTGGTCAGGAATGTTTGTCGTAATAAATTTAATGCCTTGATTTTTGAGATCTTCATATACTTTGACATCATTCACAGTCCAATCATTGGTGATTAATCCTAAAGAATTAGCTTCCGAAATCCAAGTAGGATTTTTTTCGAAAACACTGTAGTGATAATCCAAGCCGTCCAGACCTTCGGCTTTGATTTGTTGAGGCGAAAGATTACCTTCCAGATATTGGACTTTTGCAGCAGGATTTTGTTTCTTGATTTCTTTGCAAATATTAAGACTGAACGATATATAATCGCTTTGATTGTCGAGACCAAGTTCCTTGACCGTTTTCAGAACTTTGGTAACGATTTGGTTTTCGCGTTCTTGGATTTAGTCGGTTTGATTTCTATAATGAGGCGAACTTCTTTGTCTTTTTTGCACTGTTTCAGATAATCTCTCAAGGTTGGTAATTCTTCACCGTTGGATAATTTCAGTTTTTTCAGATCAGAAAAATTGGATTCAGAAATTTCCATTGTTCCATGATGTTCATCGTGATTGATAACCAACTTTCCATCCTTTGTCATATGAACATCAAATTCGGAACCATAAACTTTCAGTTTCTGAGCATTTTCTAAAGCTTTGATAGAGTTTTCAGACGTTTTTAGCTGTGTATTCCAAAAGCCGCGGTGAGCTATGATTTGGGTTTGAGCGTTAGTTAACATAATCGTGGTGAGGGATAAAATGCAAAATACTTTCTTCATTTTTTTTAATATTGAATAAATTTGAACACAAAGTCCGCAAAGATTTTTTATATTATTTAAACTCTTTTAAAGTTCACAAAGACGTAAATCTTAGCAAAGCTGAAAGAAGTTCATACTATGTGACTAAGTGGTTTTATTTTTATGAAGAACCAAATTACTCATTTTATTTTTAGCCGTTCTCCCTGTTTTGGTTATTTTTGCTTTAAATAACTTTCAAATGTCCGAAACCATTCAGCAAAAGATAGAATCCCTGAGAGAAGAACTTCATCAGCATAATTACAATTATTATGTGCTTGACAGCAATACGATTTCTGATTTTGAGTTCGACGCCAAACTGAAAGAACTTCAGGAGCTGGAAACAGCTCATCCTGAATTTTTTGATGCCAACTCTCCTACTTTACGAGTCGGTGGCGGAATCACGAAGAATTTTCCAACCGTTCAGCATCAGTTTAGAATGTATTCTCTGAATAATTCTTATGATTTTTTTGAACTTGAAAATTGGTATTATAAAACTTTAAAATTTTTAAATACTGATAAAATTGAATTAGTATGTGAGTTGAAATATGACGGTGCTTCGATTTCTATTCTCTACGAAAATGGAAAACTAACCCAAGCCGTTACAAGAGGTGATGGTAACGAAGGAGATGATATAACACAAAATATCAGAAATGTATTTAATATTCCTTTAAATATTAATAATGAAAATGTTCCTGAGAAATTTTATGCAAGAGGTGAAGTATATATGCTCCATCAAAAGTTCAACAATATTAATAAAGTACGAATTAGTAAAGAGGAAGAACCGTTTATGAATCCTCGAAACACCGCAAGTGGAAGTTTAAAATTACAAGATAGTAGAGAAGTAAAAAGAAGAGGCTTGTGTTTAATGCTTTATCAAGTGATAATTCCAACAGAAATTTTTAATAAAGATGAAACGCACTGGCAACAATTACAAAGATTTGAAAAATTTGGTTTTAATATTTCTGAGCACATTCAAATATTTGATAATCTTTTAGCCGTAAAAAGATATATTCAAGATATTGATTCAAAAAGGAAAAATTTTAAATATGATATAGATGGAATTGTTATAAAAGTAAATTCTCTATCACAACAACAACTGTTATCCTATACCTCCAAAGCTCCTAGATTTGCAATAGCTTATAAATTTAAAGCCGAAACGGCTGAAACAATTTTATTAAGTATTGAATATCAAATAGGCAGAACTGGAGCTGTAACCCCAGTAGCAAATTTAAAACCAGTTAAATTAGCTGGTAGTGTTGTAAAGAGAGCTACTCTTCATAACTTTGATTTTGTTAGAAAATTAGATTTAAAATTAGATGATTTCGTTTATATCGAGAAAGGAGGTGAAATCATTCCAAAGATTATTGATGTAAATCTTGCAAAACGAAGTCTATATTCAAAAGACATTGTTTTTCCAGAAAATTGTCCTAGTTGCCAAACTCCTTTAATAACGATAGTAGACCAAGCAATCACTTTTTGCCCTAATGAAAACCATTGTCCAAGGCAAGTTGTTCAAAAACTAATCCATTATGTTTCCAGAAAAGCTTTGAATATTGAAAATCTTGGAGGAGAAACGATTGAACAACTTTATAGAGAAAAATTGATTGAAAACCCTGCTGATTTTTACACCCTGACAAAAGAACAGCTTCTTCCACTTGAGAGAATGGCAGAAAAATCAGCTCAGAATATTCTGGATGGCATTGAAAAATCGAAAGAAGTTCCGTTTGAAAAAGTATTATTCGGAATCGGAATCAAGCACGTTGGTGAAACGGTTGCTAAGAAACTGGTGAAGAATTTTCCTACGATTGATGAACTGAAAAATGCGACTCTGGAAGAACTTTGTCAGGTCGAAGATATCGGAATGAAAATAGCAGTCAGTATCGCAGACTTTTTTCAGAATTCTGAAAATATCCTGATGATTGAGCGTTTGAAATCTTACGGCGTTCAGCTGGAAAAAGGCGAAAATACGAATGAAGTTCTGTCTAATGTTTTGGAAGGAAAAACGTTCCTGTTTACGGGCAAACTCTCTCTCTTTACAAGAGAACAGGCAGAAGAAATGGTGGAAAAGCATGACGGAAAAAATATTTCTGCAGTTTCGAAAAACCTTAACTATTTGGTTGTTGGCGAAAAAGCTGGTAGCAAACTGAAAAAAGCGCAGGATATTGGGACAATTACGATTTTGGATGAACAGCAGTTTTTAGATTTGATTGGATAATAGAAGAAACAAGAAAAAAGAGAAAAGATTTAAGACTCTGATTCGACGGACAAACTTTTATGATGATTTAGAATGTTGAAAAAAGGTACAAAACCCTAGCCCTGATTGTAGAGGAAATCCTTTTTTGCGTGGGCTTCGAGAACCTCAGCCTGACAAAACGTGATGCAAAAAAGATTGTAACGAAAAGCAGGTTCCCGGCTCCTAAAAATTAAACTCTCAGATATTTTTTCTGAGAGTTTTTTTCTACTGATTCTTCTTCAACCAATCTAATCTCCGCTGGTCCGGAAGATGCTTGACAGAGAAGTTTTCAAACGTCGCTTTGAAACCATTCCCGTCCGGGCTTGCGCCCATAAAACCGACCTGAACAGGCGTGTTATCCTGAAAATTAGCATTGCGCATCAAAACATAATCTTTATCATCGAATGAATAGAAAATCTCTACTGCGTCCAATCTTCTTACAGCCTTGATCCAGACAAACGGTGGCGTTTTCTCCAGAACGATGACGCTCCAATCGCTGGTTTTGTGCGTAACGACTGTGCTAAGATTAAACTTACCATCCACAAACTCAACGCCGGCTTTGATATAATTCTGCTCATCGATTCTCAGCATTATTCCAGTCTGGTCAAACCGTGCTTTGTAATCACCTGTGATTTTGACTTTGGCTTCGAACTCTCCGCCGTAAGTATTGTAATAAAATGGTGCATCATCTACTGTGAAACCGTAATGTGATATTCTCCAGTAATCGCTCTGCGGTGTGACAGTCATTGTGAGTTTTTTGTCTTTGATTTCCCATTGTGAAGGTTCATTGAACCAGGTCATTTTTTCCAGAGATTGTGCTTTTATTCCTTTAAAAGCCGACAAAATTATAAAAGACGTAAATATTATATTTTTCATTTTGTTGATTTAAATATTAAAAAATAAACTCTCGCTGATTTATCAGATTGTGCTGATTTTTTCCAATCTGCAAAATCAGTACAATCTGCGAGAACAAAACTAAATTTCTTTAATAACCTTACAAGGATTTCCAACAGCCAGAACATTGGCAGGAATATCTTTTACAACAACGCTTCCTGCGCCGATGACAGCATTATCGCCAATGGTTACTCCTGGCAGAATCGTGCAGCCGGCGCCGATCCAAACGTTATTACCAACGGTTATTGGCTTTGCATATTCAAGACCTTTGTTTCTTGTTTCCGCATCCAATGGATGTCCGGCTGTGTAGAATCCGCAGTTTGGAGCAATGAAAACATTGTCTCCAAAAGTCACTTTGGCGCAATCGAGAATCACGACATTAACATTGGTGTAGAAATTTTCACCAATTTCTATGTTGTAACCATAATCACAGTAGAAAGGCTGCTCTATCAGAAACATCTTGCCTGTTTTGCCAAAAAGCGTTTTGATAACACCTTTTCTTTCTTTCATTCTGGTTGGCTGAATCTGATTGTACCGAAAGCACATATCCTTGCTTCGCTGTCTTTCCTCTACCAGCGATGCATTATTCGCATCATACAATTCGCCGGAGAGCATTTTCTCTTTTTCGTTCAGATTATTCATTGTACTTTTACATTATGACAAAACAAAAATAATGGCTTTGCCACGCATTATCAATACTGATTAATAACCATTTTGAATGAAAGATATCCAATCTGATCTTGGCAATACTTTACTAAAACAGGATTTCCTTTCAGAAACTGAAAGCGAACAACTCCAGCTTGACCAATGCAAAAAAATGGCTATCAATTTCGCAATGTTGGAAAACGGAATTGCAATCCTCAGTGACTTTAAAAATAATAAAAGCTACATCTACTCCGGCAACATCGCTCAGCAACTCCATATTTTTAAAAATCAGAATGCTCTGGAAATCGAAAGTATTTGGGAAGAAGAACTTTTTGAAATTCTGAATCCAGATGATGTTTTAAAAAAACATATTCTGGAACTTCAGTTCTTTCAGTTTATTAAAACTATAGATTCGGAAAAAAGAAAAGATTATTCTATTTTAAGTAAACTTCGTATCCAAGAAAATGAAAAATGTCTGCTCCACAGAATGTTTTATTTTTCAGAGACCAAATTTCAAAATATAGAAATGGCGTTATGTCTTTACCAGTTTGATTTTTTCCCATCAACGGATTATACCGGAATGATTATTAATACTGCTGATGGAACAGTTATTCACAAGTCCGAGGTTGAGAATTCTGATTTCTTATCGGTACGTGAAAAAGAGATTCTGAAAATGATTCAGCAAGGAAAACGTAGTAAGGAGATTGCAGATATACTTTTCATCAGCATCAATACTGTGAACAGGCACCGACAAAATATTCTGGAAAAGATGCGCGTTTCTAATACTACGGAAGCATGTACTCTGGCTTCGAAACTGAATTGGATTTGAATGAGTAGTAGGATTTGCTCGTCTGAGAGTTTGAAGGTTGAGATATTTTTAGAAAAGCTATTATTATGTTGTAAAAAGGCATATTATCAGAATAGTTATTGATTGCCAGTCATTTCTTTGAGATTCTCGTCCTTCATCTTAGCCTCGATTTTCTCTACTTTCAGGCTTTGTCTCAGGTAGCCGAACAGGCTCATATACCAGTTGGCAATCCACACCAATGAAAAAAAGGTAAGCAAATATCCACGCCATCCATCGTATAAAAGCTGGAAATTTGTTATAATCAAAAAGATGATGCTGATATAATGACTGAAGCAATATTCGCAAGTAAAAAGGTAAAAAAATTTTCTTTTTGCGACAGATTGCGTATTTCCACATATTTTCTGACAATATTCTCTCGGCTCACGAAATATTTCTTCGTGTGTGACCGTCCAGGCAATACACGCCACCGGAACGGCAATGAGAAATAAATGAATTATCTGGGATAATAATGGCATCATAACTTTGATATTTTGAATGGATTGATAACTCAACTACCATTAAAATCAGTGCCAAAAAAAACTCAGAACTAATAAAGATTCTGAGTTTTCAACAAACAACTAAAAAATAAATATTAATGAACCGCACTCAGGTCGATCTTCTCGCCTTTGCCTTTTCTTTCTCTTACAAATAATACAAATGGTATACAGATCAGGAATACAATTCCCAGATAGAGAAAAACATCCATATAAGAAAGTACTGTGGCTTGTTTGGTTACTGAAAAATCCAGCATTTTGTACGCCGACTGCAATGCCACATCCGGCGACATTCCTTTTGCCATAAAACTACCTTTCAGGGCTGTAACACGCTGTTGTACATCTAAATCATTAACATCCAGATGCGATACCAGATTACTCCTGTAAAGCTGTGTCCTGTTGGCAATGAATGTTGTAATTGCTGCAATTCCAAACGAACCGCCCAACTGACGCATCATTCCTGTAAAAGCTGCACCCTGACCAATTTCAGGACCTTTGAGCGTACTCAATGATAATGATGTGATTGGAATAAATAATAATCCCAGTCCCATTCCTCTTACAATAAGCATCCAAAAGAAAGCGTCTTTACCTGTGTCTGGTGTCAGGATTTTATATCCCCAGAAACTGTAAATAAAGAATATTAAAAACCCTAAAGCCACAAGTATCTGTTGCTTGGCGCCTTTGGTCAGAAGTTTTCCTATTATTGGCATCATAAAAGCAGTGGTGAGCGCTGCGGGAATCATCAAAGCTCCGGATTGCAATGCAGTCCAGCCAAGAATACTCTGGGTGTAAAGCGGAACAATAAAGGTTGATCCGTACAATCCGAAGCCCAGAACAAAAGACATCACCGTTCCTATCCTCAGGTTTCCGTTCTTGAGAACCCTGAGCTCTACAATCGGATATTTAAAAGTCAGCTCTCTCCATATAAACATTATAAATCCTACAACTGCTGTCACCGTGAGTGTTACAATCACTTTACTTTCAAACCAGTCATCTTCGTGTCCTCTTTCCAAAATATATTGCAATGAACCAACAAATGCTGCCAGAAGGGCAATTCCTATCCAATCTACATCAGATGCAGATCGTTTCTCGGAATATTTCGGGCTTCTTACGAATTGTAATGTCAATAATGTTGCAATAATTCCTAAAGGAATGTTGATGTAAAAGATATAAGGCCAGCTGTAATTATCTACAATATATCCTCCAAGAGGTGGTCCTAATGTAGGGCCAATAATCACACCTAAACCATAAATGGCCTGTGCCATACTTCTTTTTTCGATTGGGTAGGATT